>NZ_JAAGOG010000130.1:0-24236 GCF_010747425.1 Nostoc sp. UIC 10630 | reverse complement strand
ATTGACAATAAACTCATGTTTTTTATTAGAAGTGGAGTCAATAAGCAAAAATGTAACAATAGAAAAAATTAGCAATTCATGTTGCTAAAACTTATGGATACATAGAGAGATTGAGATGATATCTATATAGTGCAACTATGAACCATAATCAAGTAAGTAATTGCTAAATAACCCTTCAACTTCTACTTAAGCATTACAGATAAGTATTTGAATTCAGGTATTACCGAAAGCTTGAAATGTATAAGATAAGTGTATAACGTTTGATTTCAACACAAAACTTTAAAAAACTGAGAGTATCTCTGGGATTTTGTATAACTTTAAACGAGTAGAATGGTCTTATCACACAAAAGCTATATGATTGCAGATATTAATAAAAGTTAAAGTCAATGATTTGAATAGCAGAGTTTTTGTCTATGGTCAAGCGATCGCTCCAAGCGTCACTCATCGGTATTGAACAGGCTAAAAGAGCATTTGCTCTCAAGGGGTGGACTCAAGACAATTTGTCAGCCGAAGTTAACCTCAAGACTAGACAACCGATTTGGCGATTTTTTAGTGGTCGTCCAGTTGAGCGTCATACTTTTATTGAAATTTGTTCTGTATTAGAACTGAATTGGCGGGAGATTGTTAGCAATCCACCGGCAGAATTCATGGAAATAGAAGAATACGGCCGGACACCTGTGCTGGATATTGATGGCTTGGTGGAAAAAGTGCGATCGCAACGCTTCGACAAAATTCAATACCAGTGTGGGATTTTGCAGTTATTGGATATCAGCCGTCCCGTTGCGATCGATGACATATATATAGATGTGAATATTTTGGAGGAAATTGCCAGTCAACAGTGGTTAGAAATCACTGCGCTGCAAAACCTAGATCCCAAACTATTTGACCGTTTTGGCTTAGGTGATGCCGATCAAAACCAGATACCTGGTACACAGGCAGTTGAAACATACTCTAAGCTCAGGGTACTAGGCAAACCTGGGGTAGGTAAAACCACCTTTTTACAATATCTCGCCATTCAATGTAACCAAGGCACATTTGCAGGGAACTTAGTTCCGATCTTCATCACCCTGAGAAATTTTGCTGAAGAATCTAAAATCACCAACGAGTTCAGCCTATTAAAATACATCCGCCAGGAGTTCCTCACATCTGGAATTTCCGATTCCTCAGCCATAGAAACTTTGCTTAATGCAGGCAGAGTCTTAATTTTGCTTGACGGTATGGATGAAATTCTTAACCAACAAAGCAATACTGTCTTAAGCGAAATTCGCAGGTTTTCAGAAAAGTATCACAAAAATCAGTTTGTGGCAGCCTGTCGAACAGCATCTCAAAAACTCAGACTCCGAGGCTTTACCGATGTTGAAATTGCTCCGTTTACCTCAGAACAAATCATCGCCTTTGCCCAAAAATGGTTTGTGGCCTTTACCAAAACCAACATTCAAGACGGTCAAGCACTGTCCGTTCAGTTTATTGAGAAGTTGGAATTAGATGAAAACTGGCAATTTCGCCAACTTGTAGTTACACCCCTATTTCTGCATCTTGCTTGCTGGGTGTTTCACGCTCAAGAAAAATTTCCGACTAAGCGGACTGACTTTTATAAGCAAGGTTTAGACCTTCTATTGGGCAAATGGGATGAAGCCAAAGGCATTGAACGTGATGAAGTTTACCGAGGGTTTTTATTACCACAAAAGCTCAAGTTATTGAGTCAGATTGCAGCAGCGACATTTGAGCAAGGTCAGTACTTTTTTGAGCAACGCATCGTTGAGCAATACATTGGTGAGTATATTCAGAATCTGACCAAAGCACCAATGGATGCCGAAGAACTGCAAATAGAAAGTGAAGCAGCACTGAAAGCGATCGAGGCTCAACATGGGCTACTAGCAGAACGGGCGCGGGGAATTTTTTCCTTCTCCTATCTGGCGTTTCAAGAATACTTCACAGCAAGAAAAATCGTTGCCAGTCATAATTTAGAGGCATTTGGGGAAGCTTTAGAAGGATTAGTTAGTCACATTACAGACCCGCACTGGCACGAAATTTTCTTGTTAACAGCTACCATGCTCCGCAGTGCAGACTCTTTAGTACAGTTGATGAAGCAACAGATTGATGCACTAGTTGGCCAAGACCCTTATTTACAAGAATTTTTGACCTGGGCCAGCCAAAAATCTCGCACTATTCCCAGCCAACCAAAAGAGGCGACAACTCGAGCCTTTTATCTTGCCTTAAGTCGGACTCCTCACATAGCTTCTCACTTTGCCCTAGCCAGCAGCCTCGACCAGGGAATGTTTCTGGATACGGCTTTAGATGACCTGCTGGTCGAATGTGCAATTGATGGGAGCCAGGACTTTGCCCACATCCACGTCTGTGGAGATGCTCTCTCAAACATTTTGGGTATAGTTCTGGATGTTGGACTTCATAAATCTCTGCAACAACTCTCTGACCAATTACCAAGTTCTCGTCAAAATCAAGAACGGCTTAGGCTATGGGGACAGACAAACTATTCAGCCTGGGCTGAACAATTAAAGATGACGGTCATTAATTATCGCAATATTAATCACCAGTGGCAGTTTAACGATGAACAACAGCAAGTTTTGCAACGATACTACGATGCCAATAAATTACTACTCGATTGTCTGCATAGTAATTGTGAAGTGACGGCTGCTATCAGGCGAGAAATTGAAGCCACCTTATTATTACCTCAAAAGGAACTTGAGGATAGGGAATGGCAATAATACTTAATACTTTTGGTTAATTTTATGATGGTTCTCACTTCGATGCAATACAGTCTGAGCATCACCCCATATTTGAGTAAGGTAAATAATCTCCTTCTTCTTGCTAAGGAGAGGGATTGAGGGTGAGATTTATTACGTTTTATATCGTAGTTAATCAACTAACTTAGAAAATCAAACAATGCTTTGCGATATTACAAAAAGAAAGTTTTTCGGTTTGATTTATAGCAAAAATCCTTCTTTCGGTACTTTTCTTTGTTGAATACTCTTATATTGAGCCAAAATCTGCTTTTAGCTGTTTTCAATAGACTTCTTGCAGAAATCGGGAAAATCTCTCTTGCAATGACCAATGCCCCATTTTCAACAAATGCACCTTTTGACCTAATACAGTAGAGACGCGTTAGGGTAGCCAGGGGTTAGCGTAGCCCAGTGCAATTTCGCGTCTCTACTACGGATTTTTCAGTCCACTTTGCACTTAAATCCCTCATCGCAGGTGTTGTTATGAATTTAATCAATGGCTTTTGCTTGGCGGCTGGGATACTCAAGGGTGTACAAGTACTCGTTGTAGATAACGATCGCGATAGTAGAGATTTGTACGCATTTTTACTCGAAGATCAGAGTGCAAATGTGATTACTGCTGGTTCAGTAAAAGAAGCTTTAGAAATCTTGAGTTGGTTTACACCCAACATCCTTGTCTGTGAAATTAGGTTCTTGGGTGAAAGTATTTATACATTACTAAATACATTGACTGCGATGGAAGCAGATAATGGAAATCATATTCCAATCATTGTGACTTCAACATCTACCACAGGTACTCACGACCTCATTCCCAATGTAGAGTTTGAAGAATATTTACTTAAACCATTCGACCTTGACAAATTTGTTTCTATGATTAGAAATCAAGTACAAGGAGATGTAGCAGAAAAATTTTGCCCCGAACTACTAGTTTTACAAAAACCTACTGTATTACTAAGCACTTCTCAAAGCCACAATCGGGTCGAGTTTAGCAGCGCGACGTGCAGGAACAACACCAAAGAATAAACCAATACCACCAGAGACACCAACTGCCATAGTAATTGCTACAGGCGAAAGACTTGCTTCTAAGGGAGTCAAGGCTCCTACTAATAGAATGCCACTGATACCAACCGCAGTCCCAACTAAACCACCAGCGGCGGAAACTATTACTGCCTCAATAATGAACTGTAGCAAAATATCTTGCTCAGTTGCCCCAATCGCTTTCCTCAATCCGATTTCTTGGGTACGTTCGGTGACGGAGACAAGCATAATATTCATAATGCCTATACCGCCGACAAACAATGATATCCCTGCGATCGCTGCTAGCATAATTGTCAATGCACCTGTGATTTGACCGACAGTTTGCAAAGCATCCTTTTGAGAGCGGATAGTAAAGTCATCTTCACCATTAATTTTGTGCCGCAGACGCAGCAAATTAGCAATTTGAAATTCTGCTGCATCCACGCTCTCGGAATCACGAGCGGCAGCAACGAGATAATCTAAAGCAATACCATAAGGAGAATTCTTTCCCACAAGTCGGTTTGCTGAGGTTGTGATTGGTATGAGCGCAGCATCATCATAATCTGCTCCGACGCTGGAACCTTTGGCTATTAATGTCCCAATCACTTGAAAGCTAGTATTTCCAATTCGCAATTGCTGACCAATAGCGTTACTATTACCGAATAGTTTTTCTGCCAAGTCTCCGCCTAAGACAACGACTTGGTTATTTCGCTTAATGTCTACCTCGCTAAAAAATCTGCCTTTAGCAGTTTCAAAATCCCGCACTGATAAGAAGCTGGGAGTTGTACCAATGATGTTGACATCAGTGTTTCGGTTGCTATATGTAACTACCTGTCTCCTGTTTAACTCTGGCGCAACTCCTACTACTGTTGGTACTTGAGAAGCGATCGCATCGGCATCTTGTAACACCAGAGTTTTTGGCACTTCAAAGGAGATACGCTGAGTTTCTTGATTACCTGGCAGTATAAACAGCACATTTGGCCCTAATGACTCTAGCTGTTTATTGACGTACTTTTGCCCACCTTCGCCAATGCCAATCATGGCAATCACTGAGGCATTACCAATAACGATACCCAACATCGTCAGGGCACTACGCAGCTTATTTGACAGCAGGGTTTTACCCGCCATTTGGACACTTTCTAAAAAATTCATGTCTTAATAATTACGAATTATTCTTTTCTTTCGCCTTCTCGATTTTGTAGTCTTTGGGTGGATTAACAAAAACGCGATCGCCTTCTTTAACTCCCCCTAATATCTGAGTTTGGTTTTGAATCTGTGCCCCAACTGTAATTTCGCGGAACTGTGGTTTATTATTTGCATCAGGTACAAGTACACCAGTTTGACCATTTTCGGTGACAATTGACACCGTTGGTAAAACCAAGGCATTATTGACGCGATCGCCTAAAAAAGTCAGATCCACATTTAAGCCAGAACGCAGTTTATCTGTACCAGTATCAAGAGCAACCCGCACCTGGAAGGATGTCACACCTTGTTCCACCACTGCTTCTGGAGCAATCAGGCGCACATGACCTTTAAAGACTTGATCGGGATAAGCATCAGCGACAATTTCCACCTGCTGTCCCGGTTTAATTCTGCCAATATCAGCTTCAGGAACTTGAGCTAATATTTCTAAACCGCGTGCTACGGCGACAATTGAACTAGAAGTTGCCGACGCACTAGTAGAAGCAGAAGTGGTGGGTGTCACAAAAGCACCCGGTTCTGCATATTTTTGCGTCACAATTCCCGAAAGCGGAGCGCGAATAATTGTATCTTCCAACTGCACTTGCACACCCTTCAATTGAGCTTCAGCACTGGCTACAGCCGCTTGACGCTGGACAATTTCCTCAGAACGAGTACCATCTTCTAACAGTACCAATGCTGCCCGTGCTTCATTAACAGCTGCTTGACGTTGGTCGATTTCCTCAGTCCGAGTCCCACTTTGGACTAACGACAATCGTTTTTTAGCTTCTTCTAAACTGGCTCTAGCACTCTTGTCTTCGCTGATGGCTTGATCGAGTAATTGTTTTTTCTCTGCTCCCTCTTTATATAAGTATTGGTAGCGCTTTACTTGTTCGCTGGTGTAATTCACCTTTGCTTGAGCCGCATCCACTTGGGATTGAGATTGAGCAATCTCTTGGGGACGATTACCAGCCCTAGCTTGGGCTAGCTGGGCTTGAGCTTGTGCTAACCGCGCTTTTGCTTGAGCGATTTCTTGAGGACGACTACCAGCAACGGCTTCGGCTAATTGTGCTTGACTTTGGGCTAAGTTAGCACGGTACTGGCTTCTTTGAGCCTCAATACTCGCACTATCCATGCGCGCAAGAATTTGCCCTTGTTGAATGCGATCGCCTTGTTGTACATATAATTGCGATAGCACTCCGGGGTTCTTCGGACTAATATTTACGCTCTGAACTGGTACGACTTTACCGCTAGCTGTAATTCTCAATGTGACGTTTTTCGCCGCCACTGGCACAGTTAATTGAGCAATATCTTCTTTTTTCCCTTGATTCATCAGGGTGTAGGTTGTGATCGTACCAACAACCAAAACACCCCCTGTTATCAGCCCCATCAACCAGCGAAATGGATACTTAACTTTGCCAATAACAGGAATTTCTATGTGCGTAGCCATATCTAAAAGCCTAATTAATCTTGCTTTATGGGAGTAGCCTGTAGTTAAAGGGCGAGTACAGGAATGGGGAATTGTTAAAATTTTTCGATTAAATCTTTATTAAAAAGCTAACAACTAGACGCATAATTAGCTTTATAGTTGCTTAATATTACTTCATGATAAGCGTTACATCTCTGTATGCCTTCACCTGAATGGGTGACTTTATATCATTTCTGTTTAAAATAGGTGGGGTGAAGGCTTTGCGTAACCCAACATATATCAGAATAGCGATCGCAACCAACTGCTACTAGAAACGGAAATGAGTTGAGCGAATAACACCCTGATCTCAAACAATTATGAGAAATAAACGCAGTTAATGCCAAGTTATAGGACGTTTGCCTTTGCTACCCTTACCTTTTATCAAGTTAAAGTGGCATCAGGTGTGTTGGAGATAAATATTCCTAAATGCATGTTACAACTTCTTACGTTTTGGTGTTAAAAAGCTAAAAAAATCTAATTATTATACTCATGTAGCATTATTTTAATGCTTGTTAGGAGTATGAGTATGACTGCTAGTACCCTGCTGGAAGAAATAGAAAAGCATATCCCTATTGTGGGAGATATAAATATTAAGAGTCCATTTGCATACCAAGTAACTCGTGGGGCGGTTGAGGTAGTTAACACAGTTCAGATGGCAGTAGCAGAAGCTTATATCAACGGATTAGAAGTTCCTGATTCCGTTCTAGAATCGCTTTTCGATACCTGTATGCCAATTTTCTTTCAGTATTTCCCATCCCTACTAGCACCGTATGAATGGGTATTAAAAGAAACTGACCATCTCGCCGAAGGATCGCAGGAATTAATGAAAATTCAGTACGACTTGCCTCAAGCCATGCTGAATACTATGTTGGGGGACGGGAAACTCATTTATCCTAAGTACAGCATGGGATTGTGGGAAAAAGGAGCATTAAACCTTGAGCAATCCCAGATGCAGATGATTGATGATGTGATTGAAAAACTAGACATCAAGGACGGAGACAATATCTTAGACTTTGGGTGCGGGTGGGGATGTGTTCCTAATTACATTCTTTCTAGGTTCCCCAATGTCAAATTTACGGCTCTTAATTTGAGCCACGAGCAATGCGAATATATCCGCCGCAAAATGCAAGATCCTGAGAGTTATCTCAGTTCAGATCGGTTTACCCTATATGAAGGTGATTTGAATAATGCAAATTTCGAGATAAAGTTTGATAAAATTCTCTCGATTGGTGTTTTTTGTCATGTTGGTAACTTAACGGCAGCCTTTAAAAAATTAGCTTCGTTTTTGAAGGATGATGGCAAAGTTTTAATTCACATTATTACAGTCCGCATCCCTAACAATATGTCTAGCGTTTACACCCACAAATATATTTTTCCGCACGGTCGTTACTGGAATTACGATGCAGTTCCAAGTCATCAAGAAGACCTCAAAACAATTCAAAGATGGTATCTTAATGGCTCTAATTACTCTAAAACACTAGCTAACTGGTTACAAAATTTTGACGACAATCAGGCAACAATAAAAACATTAAACTATGGCATAGACTATGCCAAGTTTCGCCGGATATGGAGGTTTTATTTGATATGGTTTATTCGTAATTTTGCTAGTTGTGATGGAGAATATAATGGTAATGGTCAATTTTTAATGGTTCATGCTTAACTGGACAAAGCTAGTGTTTTCCCTCATCGGGGATGAACATCCTGCCTTTCCTTATTTAACTAGCTGAAGATGCTTTTTTCACAAAAACATCTTCAGCTAGTTAAATCCTTAGATTCTTGACTGAAACGGCAAGGAACAGACTTTTTTTCTGAGCCATCTGTCAACCAAAATATCAGACGGATGTCTTTTCTTTTGCTTTGAACACTGAGTTTTGAAAGTTGCGGTTTCTGGCGCGAGCAATAAGTTCTGGTTCAGAAGGCACTCTAATCTTTGACGCTAGCTTCAAGAACTCAAGGATTTTAATGAACCAAAATGTTGGGTCTGGAAGATAGGCAACCCGGCCTTCTCGCACGGTTATGCCATGCCGGGCTGACCCCTGGAATGCATGATGAAGATTATGCCAGCCTTCACCCAAGGTTAGAAATGCTACGAGCCAATGGTTCCGACTGTAATCATTAGTTTTGAACGGTTGCTCGCCCAGTATGTGGCTGAGTGAATTGACGGTGGCGACACAGTGGAAGAGGACAGTCGTGCTGAGGAAAAAAGCGCCGAGATATTCAACTCCACCAATGTAGTATGAGAACGCACCAAGAGCAAAGGTGGGAATGAAGTGCAAACGATCAACAATCTTCAAAACCACATTACTCTCAACATCAGTGGGAAGTTTTGAGGGAAAAAACTGTGGAGAGAATAGCCATCCAGCTTGAGACCACCAGAATCCTTTGATCCCCTTGAAAGGCATATAGGGAGAATGAGGATCTTTTTCCTGATCTGAGTATTGATGATGCTCCATGTGGTGAGCTTTCCACCAACTTGGCCCCATCTGTCCGGCTGAAGCAGCCACGATGCTTCCAACGCATAGAACTGAGGTTGGAGCCTGGTAGCTATTGTGGGTGAGTAGCCTATGATAGATGCCAGTAGTTGCAAGCATTCGTATTACATATAACAACACGGCCCACAAAACAGCACCCCACGATAAGCCAGTAACAATAATCAGTAATGATCCTAAATGACTCACCACGATCAAAGTAGGGCCTAGTATGTAAGAAATAATCGTGAGATGAGAGTACTGCTTCATTAGTCTTCTAACGTCCTTAAGCTTCAAAATAAAAATGCACCACATCTTTGCCGCAGTCAAGCTTGCGGACAGCAGAACGCCCACCCTTGTCAGCGTTAGTACTTACACGCATATCTTGGCACAATTCGCTTGCAATATGAAAAGCAGTTTCAAACACAAGCAATGGCAAAAAACCACTGAAGAGGTTCTATAGCAATCGGATTTGAGTTAAAATCTCTAATCCCGTAACAGCGAGTTGACCTGGAAAATGTCAAAATTAAATGAGTTTTGCGTAGGCGCATTCGCGCAGCGTCTCGTAGAGAAGCGACTTTATTAGCGCAGATTTGAGATAACTTAGTTGAAATTTATGGGCAAGCAACGTGTTCTTTCTGGAGTTCAACCAACGGGCAATTACCATCTAGGTAACTACTTAGGAGCCATTCGCAACTGGGTAGAAGGTCAGAGTGAATACGAAAATTACCTCTTTGTGGCTGATTTGCACGCGATTACAGTGCCACACGACCCAAAACAGTTGGCAGCTGATACCTACACTCTTGCTGCTCTCTATCTAGCTTGTGGTCTTGATTTAAATCACTCCACTATCTTTGTACAATCTCACGTTTCAGCCCACAGTGAACTCACCTGGTTGCTCAACTGCATTACACCTCTAAACTGGCTGCAAGACATGATCCAGTTTAAGGAAAAAGCTGTTAAACAGGGAGAAAATGTGAGTGCAGGTTTGTTGGATTACCCAGTCTTGATGGCGGCTGATATTTTGCTTTACCAAGCGGATAAAGTACCAGTGGGTGAAGACCAAAAGCAACACTTGGAATTGACAAGGGATATTGCAGCTCGGTTAAATCACCAATTTGGTAAACCAGATCAACCAGTTCTAAAGTTACCAGACCCTTTGATTCGTAAGGAAGGGGCAAGGGTGATGAGTTTAGCGGATGGTACACGCAAAATGTCGAAGTCCGATCCTTCAGAGTTAAGCCGAATCAGTTTGCTCGATTCACCCGAACAGATTCAATACAAGATTAAGCGTTGTAAAACCGATCCGATTCGTGGGCTGACTTTCGACGATCCAGCACGTCCAGAGTGTAATAATTTGTTGACGCTGTATACATTGCTTTCTGGGAAGAGAAAGGAAGATGTAGCAGTTGAGTGCCAGGATATGGGCTGGGGACAATTCAAGCCATTGTTGACAGACACAATTATTGAGTCCTTGAAACCAATCCAAGAAAAATATCACTCGGTAACGGCAGATAAAAGTTATTTGGAGTCTGTATTGCGGGATGGAGGGGAAAAAGCTAGAGCGATCGCAAATCAAACTTTATCACAAGTAAAAGCTGCTTTAGGCTACTCGCTTCCTCTCTAAGTTTTCGCTTTTAGGTGTGATTTGCTATACCATTTAAGAAATTGAAATTCTTAATTTTATGTATCACACCCATAGCCCCACAGCCTTCCGTAGAGCTGTACAAGCAGGTGAATTTCTAGTTACCGCCGAGGTAGCACCCCCGAAAGGGGGAAATCCAGCGCACATGATTCAAATGGCGGCGACTCTTAAGGGAAGGGTTCATGCTGTCAATGTTACTGATGGTAGCCGCGCAGTGTTACGGATGTCTTCGTTACTCGCGTCGGTGATTTTGTCACAAAATGGTATAGAGCCGATCTGTCAAGTTGCTTGCCGCGATCGCAACCGCATTGCTTTACAAGCTGATTTAATGGGCGCTCATGCTTTAGGTATCCGTAATATTTTAGCTTTGACTGGCGACCCAGTAAAAGCAGGCGATCATCCAGATGCCAAAGCAGTGTTTGACTTAGAAGCGGTGCGACTGCTGCAACTAATTCGAAAGATGAATCAAGGCGTTGATTGCAACGAAAAACCCTTGACTGATGGAGCGCTAGATTTATTTGTTGGTGCAGCAGTAGATCCGCAATGTAAAAGTTGGTCGGGTTTACAAAGTCGATTTGAACGCAAAATCGAAGCCGGAGCGCAATTTTTTCAAAGTCAGTTGATTACCGATTTTGAGCGTCTAGAAAAGTTTATGGATACCATTGCCTCTGGCTATAAAAAACCGATTTTGGCAGGAATTTTCTTGTTAAAATCGGCAAAAAATGCTCAGTTTATTAATAGATGTGTTCCGGGTGTCAATATTCCCCAACATATTATTGATAGATTGGCAAAAGCCAAAGAGCCTTTTGAGGAAGGGATAAAAATTGCAGCCGAACAAGTGCAGATAGCACGGCAATTGTGTCAAGGTGTCCATCTGATGGCAGTAAAGCGGGAAGATGCGATCGCACCAATTTTAGATTTGGCTGGGATTGCTCCAGTTAATCAATTGGTATCCAAATAAATGAGATAATGGGTTTTTTAATTAAAGCAGATGATGGTTACTATCTGCTTTTTTTAATGCGTAATCAGATGCGTATACACAATTTTTGATAAACTTTGAATATCCAATTTACGCTTGACTAAATCCAAGTGCAAACTGACAAAATATTTTATAGCTTATTTCAATCTTTCCCTAGTATATTTTTTGCAATAATTGGCGATAATACTGTCAACGTCAACGCATATCAATTTGTTTCAGTCGAACTAAAAGAAACGGCTTTTAGGATTGATGGGGTATTTATGCCCACAACTGAAACTACAAATCAACCACTCTACTTTGTTGAAGTCCAGTTTCAATTAGACCCGACTTTTTATAGACGCTTCTTTGCCGAAATCTTTCTTTACTTGCGTCAAAACGAATCAGTCAATTTTTGGCGTGCTGTCGTCATCTATCCACAACGAAGTTTAGATCCAAGCGATCAACTACCGTATCAATTGCTGCTAAACAGTTCCCAAGTGCAACGCATTTATCTAGATGAATTGGATACGACGGATAACTCACTTCAAGTTGCGATCGTTAAATTAATTATCGAAAGAGAAGAGACAGCCGTTGACAAAGGTAGAGAATTGATTTTACAAGCAAGGCAACAACTAGCGGATGAAGCAAGCAGGAAGCAAATTGTAGAATTGATAGAGACTATCCTGTTGTACAAATTTACCCGGTTAAGCCGAGAGGAGTTAGCAGAAATGTTGGGTATAGACGACGAATTCAAAAAAACAAGGATGTATCAATCTATCAAGCAAGATGGCTTGGAGGAAGGTAGACAGGAAGGTAGACAGGAAGGTAGACAGGAAGGTAAACAGGAAGCTAAGTTAGAAGCTATTCCCCGGTTATTGGCATTGGGGTTGAGTGTAGAACAAGTGGCGGTGGCTCTCGATTTAACGGTGGCGCAAGTACAGCAAGTAGCCCAGAATCAGTCTGGCTGATAGTGGGCGATTGTCCGAGTATTGCGCTTTATCTCTGGAAACACTGTGCTATATATTTCTTAAGCAAAGTGTGCAAGATATCACTTAATAAAGTTTTTACGTAAAGTGCGTAGGCGCAGTTAAAACCTGGGTTACATCTTACCGTGTTGCAGCACTTGCTGTAGATGTTGGCGAATCTCTTGTGCGTGTTCAATATCAGATTGGCGCAATTTTTGGAACAACTCTACACAAGGCTGAGAACCTACTTGCTCTGCATCTTTGATGTAGGTATCGTAAGCTTTAACGGCTTCAGCTTTGTTGTGCAACACAGTGACAAAATCATACTCCAAGTCGCTAATCGCTATTTGAGACTGTCCGTTACCTGTATTTGTAGCCATTGCTTGATCCTCTTTTAGAATTTCTAATTAACTTTATACTCATCCTTAAAGAGCGATTCATCTTCCAAAAAGAGTATATTTCAATACGTCGGAAGTACCTTGCGAGTGTAGATTATAGTATCCAGTGCGTAGGCGTAGCCCGTCGTAGATATCGCTTTCCAATTACCTCAGCCTTATCCAATCTCGTTTTTCCTTTACTGATGGAACCCTTTAAATTAATGAGGCAACAGGCAATAAGTAAAAATCAATAAGCCTGTTTGAGTTGTACTGAATTTTTTCAAAAATCAAATAGTAGTCCTATAGATAAATCAGGAAATAGGACAGACAAGGAAGAAAATTCTACCTCATCTCCCCACTCCCTATTTTCATTAGAATTTAGCCAAGCGGTTTATTTTCATCACATTGACGTGAATACTGGAATTCCAAATCATTTTGCCGTTCTCTACCTCCTCTATACACAACCGGACAAAACTTAGTGTTAGCGCTCATACAATCCATGTGTGGAGTTTTAGCACAGACTACAAGTAGTCCACCCAGAACAAATAACAAACCACAAATTGCAAGCGTATTAACCCAAGAAATTTCCAGCGCTCCATGAACTACTATTTCTCGCAGCAGGGATACAATTGTTACCTCAACTGCTACTCCCACAGAGATACTATGTTCTTGCAAGTAGACCATTAATAGTCGAAATAACTCGACTAAAATTAACACAAATAGTATTTTTGCAGTCACGTGTTTATAGTCTAGTGGCTGCGTGAGGGCGATAGCTATTCCCCACAATTGGATCAGCATGACGGCGAATAAACCTAAACACAAGACAATCACAATCAAGTCTTGAAAGGCTTCCATGTTGCGAACAATTGAGTGCCGATCAAGCCAGCGATCGCTAAATAAAAATCGACTTTTCTGGCGCTTTTGCATGTACATTTTCCAATCGGGACAAGTTCAGACAACACCAGCGAGTCAGCCCAATAGTTTTATGTTATGCAATATTAAGCGTTTGCGCCTCAGCGAGGTTTGTAATTTAAATTTTGTGCTTGTTGCAACAATTGCTCGGCATTTTTCGCCCACTGAGGATTCTTCTGAGCATTATATAAATCTCTAGCAAATTGCAATACTTGTACTGCATCCCCATATTGCTGTAACTGCATAAAAACTAACCCTGCACCATAATAAGCATTGGGATAGTTAGAGTTAGCTTCGGCTGATTTTCTAAAAGCCTCTAATGCTTCTTTTAACTTGTTTTGCTGAAACCAAATTGAACCGAGATTGTAGTAAGCTTCTGGATATTTCGGATTAATTTTTATAGCCTGATTAAAGGCATCCCTTGCTTGATCGAGTTTGCCTTGTTGAAGATAACACATCCCTATATGGTAAGGAGGCTCCGGTGCATTTTTGCTATATTCTATGGCTTTTTTAAAAGATGCGATCGCTTTCTCACAATCTCCTTGTTGCTCTCTTACTAACCCAAAATTATAGTGGGCAAATCCCAATTTTGGATCGAGTTCTAACGCTCGTTGCAAATAATCGTTAGCTAACTGTAAATTATTGCCTTCTAATAGCGCACCACCTAAATTAGCAAAAGCTGGAGCAAATTTCGGATCGGCTTGCGTCGCTCGATAAAATGCGTCCGCAGAGGGTTGTAATTGTCCTGTTTGTCGGTACGCTAGCCCTAAATTATAGTACGCTGGTGCTAATGTTGGATCTAACTTGGCTGCTTGTTTAAAGGCTGCGATCGCATCTTTTACTTTGCCCGCCTGAATTGCCTGTAAACCTTGGTTTAGCCAGTCTATGGCTGTTTTCCCATTAGATTGTGCCAGCTTTGAAGGGACAGACTCAGAGAGAGAAAGAGAAGGGGAGGGAATGCTAACAACCAACAAAGTCAAACTGACTAACCCTGCTATGGGATATTTAGAAAATGATAATCTCATTGATTTTCTGATTCGCAACACTTTCAGTTAAATTTACTTCATAAAAAGTTATTTACAAAAATTTTAGATTCGCTATTAATCTTGACTAAGATTAACTTTTATTAAGCTAAATCTTACGACAGGCTACAATTTTTTTAACTTTCGATTAAAAGGAGGATAATAACAAATTAAAGAAGGGTAATTTTGACTCCAGAGAACCATTTTTTGATCAATATAGAATTCAGGAGTCAGGAGCCAGAATTCAGGGTGAATTCTGTACGAAACTTCGACAAGCTCAGTGCATCGCTGGTGGATGAATCAATCGGTTTAAGACGCTCGCGGACTCGCTACTGTCTTGATTCCGAATCCTGTTAGCGCTAGCGGGGCGTTTAGCCCATTCAGAATAGCTGGATTCTTCTTCAACCCTTGATATATAAAGAATCATGCGGTTATAAAAGACTTACCGCAAGGAGGATTTTATGAACGAAAAAGTAAAATCGGGTTCGCGGAATGTTGCAATTGTCGGGCCTTATTTAAGTGGAAAAACCACTTTACTAGAAAGCTTGTTATTTGTCACAGGGGCAATTTCTCGTAAAGGCAGCGTTAAAGACAGCAATACAGTGGGAGATAGTGCTGCCGAGTCGCGCGATCGCCACATGAGTGTAGAAGTCAGCGCCGCTAGCACTGAGTATAACGGCATTCGCTTTACTTTTATTGACTGTCCGGGAAGTGTAGAATTTGCCCAAGAAACGTACAATGCTTTAATGGGAGTTGATGCGGCAATTGTAGTTTGCGAACCCATCCGCGATCGCGTCCTCACCCTCGCCCCTCTATTTAAATTCCTCGACGATTGGGAAATTCCCCATCTCGTCTTCGTCAACAAAATGGATCGGGCAAATATTCACGTTCTAGAAACGTTACACGCCCTGAAAGCAGTATCTAGCCGCCCCCTGGTAGCGCATCAATATCCCATCATGAACGGGGAACAACTCATCGGCTTTATCGATATGGTGAGTGAACAGGCGTATCAATATCATCCAGGCGCACCTGCTGACCCCATCCCCTTCCCCGAAAGTTTAAAAGAAGAAGAACATGAAGCACGGGCAGAAATGCTCGAAGCCTTAGCAAATTTTGACGACCATTTACTCGAAGAACTTTTAGAAGATATCGAACCACCCCAAGAGGAAATCCTCAAAGATTTAAAAATGGAATTAGGGGCAGATTTAGTAGTGCCCGTTTTTTTTGGTGTGGCAGAACAGGATTATGGTGTTAGACCTCTATTAGAAGCCTTGTTACGGGAAGCACCTGAACCAGAAACTACAGCAGAACGTCGCTTAAAAAACATCAAAGGTGATACACCTCTAGCGCAGGTATTAAAAACTTATTACACTCCCCAGGGTGGTAAACTCTCTCTCGTGCGTGTTTGGCGGGGCAAATTAACTGATGGCATTGTCCTCAATGGCATTCGCACTGGTGGAATTTACCGCCTTATGGGACAACAACAGCAGATAGTTAACCAAGTTAGTGCTGGTGAAATTGTTGCATTAAGCCGTTTAGAAGGAATTAAGACAGGCGATACAATCTCTATAGAACAACAGTCTGCAATAGAATTACCCAAAGCCACACAGTTGGAACCTGTGTATGCCCTCGCCATTACACCAGAAAAGCGCAACGATGAAGTAAAACTCAGCAGTGCCATTACCAAGTTATTAGAAGAAGACTGTTCACTTGCTTGGGAACAACACGGCGATACTCACGAAGTAATTCTGTGGGGTCAAGGTGAGATTCATTTACAAGTTACCTTAGACAGACTGCGCCGCAAATATAACTTGCCGATGACAACCCATTTACCGCAAGTGCCTTACAAAGAAACCATTCGCAAAACGGTGGCTTCAGTTCATGGTCGCTACAAGCACCAAAGCGGTGGTCATGGACAGTTTGGTGATGTTTTTCTCGATATCAAGCCTTTACCACGCGGTACAGGTTTCAACTTTAATGAAACTATCGTCGGCGGCGTGGTTCCTAAACAGTACATTCCTGGTGTGGAAATGGGCGTGCGGGAATTTCTCACACATGGGCCTTTGGGCTTCCCAATAGTGGATTTAGCGGTAACTCTGACTAATGGTTCGTATCACAACGTTGATAGTTCCGAACAAGCCTTTAAGCAAGCTGCGCGATTAGCAATGCAAACGGGGATACCCCAAGCAGAACCTACGCTGTTAGAACCAATTCTGCGGGTAGAAGTGACTACACCGAGCGAATTTACCTCCAAGGTGCTGCAACTGTTGAGTGGTAGACGGGGGCAAATTTTAGGCTATGAAGGCAGAAACGATTGGCAAGGCTGGGATAATGTTTCGGCATACTTGCCACAAGCAGAGATGCAGAATTTTATTGTAGAACTGCGATCGCTCACTCTCGGCGTTGGTTCCTTCCACTGGCAATATGACCATCTCCAGGAAGTGCCGGAAAAACTCGCTGAACGCGTCATTCACAGCAATGGCAATGGTAGTAACGGCAACGGTAAGTAATTTTGGATTTGTCTGAAATCAAAGCCCTGCACTTAAATATGCGGGGCTTTTTATTAATGAATATTTAATACGCTTTGGACGTGCTGTTTAAATGTTAATTCTTGTGTACTCCAATATTCTCGGAATGCTCGTATTTTTTCCAATTTTATTGCTTTTCCAAATGCAGGAAAATGAATAGGACAAACAAATACTTTGTCGTTTTCTGGAGGATTATCCCAGTTATCAGTCATCCAAACTACTTGAACAAGACGATAAATATTAAATTCATCTCCAGGATTTTTATCAGGATAAAGCTGGTTATTCAGCATTTGAACAATGTGCGTTACTTTGCCACGTTGTCTTAAAATAATCAGTTCACCTTCTTCTGGAGTCTTGGCATTTATTTTGTCTCTACCTCTTAAATTTCTCCAATGTAAAGCAAAAATCTTTAAGCCTGGATGTATAGTAGGTATTCTGTAATCAGGATAAGCCCAAGATTCACCATTTAAAGGTTTTACGTTTTTAGTCCAAATTGATCCATTGAAATCCATAACTATATCTCAATCTTGTTGTAATAGAGAAGCTACCGATTTAGTTTTCCCTAAAATCTCGTTAAAATAACAAAACTTGTTTTTGCACTTATTAATAAAAAGTGTCAAACTGGGCCGCACTTAGTTAGAAGTCTAACGCTCAGAGTATTTAGGCAATGGGTGAAAGAGGAAATCACTCAAACTTAACGTAACGACTGCTCTTTTAACAACTCACTCACCCAAGCCGAATAAACTTCTCCAAGGGGCGGAATTGGTTCACTACTATAATCTATAACCAAATCAAATCCGGCGCGATCGTATACGCCGTGTATTAATGCTTGTAAGTCTAGTAATGGTTCTGTATCACCCTGACATAGGGGTAACAAAAAAGTGGGAATCTGCTCTTGTAGTCCAAATGGATATAATTCTGCTTTAGGGCGATATTCACTCCGACTTACCAAAATACGATAGTCTGACTTAATTTGATTACCTAAAATTGGCATGGGTTCGCCGCCACGCAACAAGTCTATTTCTATTAGATGAGTCAAGCTACCTAATATTTGCTGACGTTTACTTTCGTATGCCTTTCTTCCTTCACCAGTTCGCTTATTTTTTGGTGACAAAATTTCAATCACTGTGACAACTTCTCCAGTTGCTACTTCCCGAACTTCTAGGTATCCTTCTCGCACTTCTTCTAGAATAGGAAGATTGACTGTTATTGGTTTTGTAAGCGGTGCAGCGATCGCAATATTAGACGGTTCTTTTTCTGTGTTTGTTAAAGAACGTCCGACAACCACATCAGGAATACCAACTAGAATAGAATTTTCATCTGTCATTTGATATACTCGTTTCTCAACCGCTACTCGATATTTGGGTCGTAGTTGAGGAGCAATTACATCTGCGATCGCAATTATCAACCGACTGTGAACTTCAGCCCAGAATTCGGGATTTTCTAAGTAGGGGTTCATCCCTGGAAACGGTGAAGGCATAAGCTTGGCAAACAATATTCTTACTGTTTATCCTAACAATCTGGGCTGCCATGAAGATTAGAGTAATGAGTTAAAAGGGGTATCAACCTTCCAATGACCAAAGAGTTCCGCCCCCAATAAATGGGGCAAATACCTCAGTGCAACAGTACACAATCCTTTTTTTACTTCAGCCGAAGCGTCAAGCACTCAGTACTGAGTTTTAGGAATTAATTCTGCAAAATTATAGCTTGCTGCCCTTGAGGAGAAGTTTTATAAAAGCATCTGGGAATTATGTGATTAAGTATATCCCTCTTAACCACACAAAAAAACTCATGGGCTTTATAATCTCTCTTCTAACTAGCCTGATTGGAATCCTCGTTTATCTCAATACAGGTAGGATCTCTGGCGAAAAGTCGCGTTTAGCAATACGCACAATTACGATATTGATTAGCAGTATTGCAATACTGAATTCTATTTCTAGACTTGTGGTGATTGTCCCACCAGGCAATATTGGTGTCGTCAACTTATTTGGTGAGGTTTCCGAAAGCACTCTTAATCCTGGTGTCCACTTGTTGAACCCCTTTAACAAAGTGTTGAATTTTTCCACTCGCATTAAGGATCTGAAGGAAAACATAGATGTAACAACCCAAGAAGGTTTGAGTCTAAATCTTGATGTCAGTCTTCAGTACAAGCTCGATCCCCAAAAAGCAGCCACAGTATATAAAACCATTGGAACTGATGAAACACAACTGGTAATTTCCAGATTCCGCTCTACTGTTCGCGCTATCACGGCAAACTACCCAGCCAGTGCGATTTACTCTACCAAACGTCAAGAAATCGCCCAAAAAATTGACCAACAACTCACCCAGGAGATACCCACTTTGGGTTTCATCGTTGAGGAAGCTCTTTTACGAAACGTCAAAATGCCTGATATTCTACAAGTTGCAATTCAAAACAAACTCAAGACAGAGCAAGAAAACCAGCAAATGAAATTTGTTTTAGAGAGAGAGCGTCAAGAGGCAGAACGAAAGCGTATTGAAGCTCAAGGTATAGCTGATTCTCAAAAAATTATCTCCGTTGGACTTACCAACCAAGTGCTACAATTACGAGCGATTGAAGCCACAGAAAAGCTAGCTCAATCAAATAATTCTAAAATTGTAATTATTGGTTCTGAAAAAGGTGGAGCGCCTATTCTGATCCAGCCAGAAGCAGGAACTTCAAGACCCTAAAATTTTCTGATTAGCGATCGCTGTGGTGTTGCTTCCTTCTACTAGAAATAAAATAAATAGTTAGTGTATCTCTCTCTCGGCTTTCCACTTTGCTGCTGGCTGAATGATACAGTATGAGCGTTGCTAGAAACTGATGACTATGAGCGGCGAGATTGTCGAAAAACTCAAGGAAGCTAGTACTGGCTTGTTAATGATGAGCGAGTCAGATTACCCTTTTGAGGTTGTTCAATGGAAAGGTGTAGCACCTGCAACCCAGGAGAAGATATTACAGCTAACAGGTTCTCAAAACCTGCCAGTCGAAGTAGTAGAGTTGGACTATTTTTTTCGTAATTGTGCATTTGAGCAAGAGTGGCACAATGAATTACTGAAAAAAGATGTTAAAAGATTTCAAACACTTATGCAGGCACTAAAAGATAATCTTAGTGACATCAGCGTTTATCGTGTTGGACAAATAAATATTGACGCTTATATCATCGGACAAACTAAAGACGGTGACTTAGCTGGAGTCGTAACAAAACTGGTTGAAACCTAGTAAGCAGGTTGGAAATTTCTTCAAATAAAAGCCTAGCCATCTGTGCAGCTAGGCTTTCTCATTTATGAAATCATCCAAACTTATAAATTATCTACTTGCGCTTCTATGACAGACTGAATAGATGTTGAAACTTGCGAGAGAAAATTGTATCCAGTTAGAGATTCTAATGAGTCAACGCTAACCCGATAGTTTCTCCAATTTGCTGTTCGTACCCCTTGGGCGTTGGGAATATTGACAGCAATGACTCTCGTGCTGGTTGTCACACCCGCAAGACCTGAACCAGGAGTATTCAATACAACAATAATTTTCCAGGTTCTGTTTGGGACTTGAACCCGTCCATTAGCTATTGTATAGAATGTTCCGTTAGAGCCAGTACCACCCATCCCATATCCACCAGATATGATGTAGAGTTCTTTGCCCTGTCCGACTAAAGTTCTGGCATAATCCTCTAAGTTTGCCCAAATTCCCTGATTGTTATCTGGGGCTTGAGCAATCATATTGCTCATCAAAAAGGTTGCAGAATTATTAGTAACACTACTAGTTCTGTCAGCGCTAGGTGTCATGTGACCGCGATCAAACCCACTTCCGCTAAAATCAGTGGATTGAACTTGATAACACCCAGAAGGAAGTGTTGTATCAGCCCGAAAAGTATCTTGCCTCGGTGTGCTACCTAACCAACTATTATTTAACTGCCAAGATACCCAATTTGGTCTACCTATTGAGCAGTTGTAACCAATTACATATTGTGGTTTTACCAACAAGTAGTTATTTTGGCTAGAAGTTCCAGCATTACTGGGGTTGCCAAGAGTTAGGTGAACACTTACTGATGACTGGGCTGGTACAATTTGTGCTAACCCAATTATAAATAAAGCCACCGTTACAAATGGCAGTAGAAACTTGAAAATCTTGATTTTTTTCACGTTTTTGTGCTTTTGATTACCAAAACAGTGTCCAAGTTCTTCGTTTCAATATCAAGTATTCAGTGATACAAAAAAAAATATTTTTTAATGATAAATATGTCGTGACACAATAGCCTAAAATCTTTATTAGATAAGAGTTTACAATCAAAAAACCCACTTTTGTGATGAGTGATGGCTTAAAATTTTGCATCTCTTAATTAGCAATGCCAATCTTTTTTCTTAAAGAAATTTGATTCACACGATAAATTAGGGCGATGCCTGTAGTGGAAAGCTACGCACTGGATCGCCTCAATATCTAATTTTATGGTTGCAACTGCGACTATTTAATTTCCTGAAAATTCTCAATTGTGAGATATATTTCTTCATCAGCTATCTGACTATTGTAATCTATCTCAATTTTGGTTGGATAGCCGAATTTAGGGCTGTAACTCACATTCAGGCTGTAGGCTTGACGGTTGATAGCATCTTGAATCACATTAAACAGCTTAGGAATTGTTTTATAGTTTTGAAAGAATTCTGGATTAACTGCTTGACCTGTAGCTACAGAAGTGATGGAAGTTGTTTGACCATTACGGACTTCAATAACTACTGGCCCCCTAGCGTCGGGTATACAAAAGCATCCATTACTAAATGTATAGCGATAGTTGGAAATATTTTGCTGATTCCACAAATAGCGATTAAATTTTAATCGCCTTAAATCCAAGTTATTATTTTTTGTTGGCGATTGTGCTATCTCTATGGGAGATTTTGACATTACTGGTAGGTTAAGACCGAAAGATAGCAATAATCCGGCACTGATAATGATAGGTAAACGCATATCAATTCACTTAATTTTAAAAGTGTTATATACATTAATTCATCTACTTGTTTAAATACACTTTATCTTTTGATTAAAATCCATCAGTGGTTAGCCAAGATCAAATAACAATAACAAATTTATTCTTCCCACAGCGATCGCTTACAATCGCATTTATTGCTTGTAACTTAGTTTTATGAAAATCGGTGCGATCGCAGATGTACGAAAATCTTTTCTCTATGCTGTAAAATCTTTTA
Organism: Nostoc sp. UIC 10630; assembly: GCF_010747425.1. Classification (NCBI taxonomy): domain Bacteria; kingdom Bacillati; phylum Cyanobacteriota; class Cyanophyceae; order Nostocales; family Nostocaceae; genus Nostoc; species Nostoc sp. UIC 10630. The sequence goes on along the minus strand of NZ_JAAGOG010000130.1, from coordinate 1,763 downwards.
TGCTGTAAAATCTTTACTGTAAAAAACAGATTTTTTGTTTCAAGCATGGATGAATCACAAACTTGGTATATTGTCAAGCATTCTGCTGGTAATTGCGAAATAGTCCCCAGCGACAAAATGGGCGACGATGATTTAGAGATTATAGAACAGTGGGGGCCTTTTAGTTCGCAAGGAGAAGCGATCGCTCGGCGTGTCGGACTTATTAGAGCTGGAAAGTGCCAACCAGTTTAAGTTAGGAGTTAGAAATGATGGTTTTTATTCCTAAATCTTTACTACTCACTCCTAACTCCTAACTTTATTCTTAACTCTTCATTTTTCTGCTGTGGTTGTGCCCTTAGCAGCAATCTTTTTACCTATTACTTCCACTGCTTTAGCGAATTGGGGATCTTGTAAGGTAGCGAGTTTATCGCGTTCATGGAGCCATAATTCCTGCATCTGCTCTTTGGTCAACTCTACCTTCACATCTGGATTAATACCTTTGTGATTAATATCCGTACCATTAGGAGTATAGTAATGAGCAATTGTTACCGCCAATCCTGAGCCATCTTCTAAGGGACGTACCGATTGCACTAGTCCTTTACCAAAGGTTTGAGTACCAACCAAAGTAGCACGCTTGTTGTCCTTCAAAGCCCCTGAAAGGATTTCACTCGCACTAGCTGAACCTTTATCTACTAGCACCACCAAAGGTTTATCCGTTAAGGCGCGTCCGTTTGCCTCTTCTTTTTCTGCCTCTCCTTGGCGTTCAACGGTGGAGACAATCTTACCTTTATTTATCCACATCCGGGCAATGTCTACACTGGAGAACAGTAAGCCACCAGGATTACCACGTAGATCCAGAATATATCCAGCTACCTTTTTGCTTTCTAAATCCTTGATAGCTGTTTGCATTTCTTTACCAGCATTAGCGCTGAACTGGTTCAGGCGAATGTAGCCAAGATTACCTGCTGGAGTTTGCTTTTGGGAATATTTAACTGGATGAATTTCAATCCGCGCCCGTTTGATGTCTAATTGTTTTATCTGACCGTCGCGCTGAATCGTTAGGCTAACTTGCGTTCCGGCTTCACCTCGAATCAGGGCTACTGCTTGATTAGTATCCATCCCCTTGGTGCTTTTGTTGTCGATTTTGAGGATGACATCTTTTGCCAAAACGCCAGCTTTAAATGCTGGTGTGTCTTCGATTGGCGCGATTACAACCAGCTGCTTAGTTTTTTCATCTTGACTGATAGTGATCCCAATCCCGATCAATTCGCCAGAAGTGTCCACTTGCATATTTTTGAATTCTGCTGGGTCCATAAAACGGGTGTATGGATCTTCCAGCTTTTTCAGCATTTCCCGAATAGACTTATACGCCTCTTGGGGATTACTGTAGGACTTGCTTAAGTACTCCTTACGAACAGCCTGCCAATCTACCTGATTGAAAGTACCATCTACATATTGGCGCTGAACAATTTGCCAAACTTCATCTACTATTTCTTTGGGACTTGCTTTAAATAAAGCCTGACCTCGCGAGTGAATGCCAAGGCTAGTAACTGCGATCGTGGAGAGTGTCACCGCCGTAGCACCCAAAACAAGCCTACTTTTTGTAATCACCATAATGACAGCTGCGTCAGAGGGAAAATATATAGTCAGTATGCTCAATCTAACACAGGCTTTCACTGTACAGACCGAGTATGTATTCTTAATTTAAACAAAATACTTGACAATCCGGCGACCTTGGTCGTTATCAATACAAAAGTTTTAAGATTGGGGATTGGGGATGGGGG
>NZ_JAAGOG010000129.1:0-24358 GCF_010747425.1 Nostoc sp. UIC 10630 | reverse complement strand
TACAATTACTTTGTTAAACTAGCGATCCCTCATAATAACTTTGTAATTAAGATATTCATCTTTATAAAAACTTTAATAAAACATTCTCTGAATTTGGCGACAAATCTGGTTATATCCCATAAAATATGATCACTCAATTACTAAACAATGCGTCTTTATTACTATCTTAGTGAAATTGACCAAAAGACTCTTGATAATAAAAGAATTCAATGATCTGATTTGACATAAAAGCTAATTCTTTTTTGAAGTGCATACTACTACTAAATTCGTTGAAAGTTTAAAAAACATGGATAGCGAACAGCATCGACGCTATCAAATCTCTATGGTATCAACTTATTACCCTAAAACTAGTTTCCTTGACTCTGTTGTCATGCCAGATGGAACTGAGCAATCGCAAGGCTCGGATATCCTTACACGTTTACACAGTGGAGAAGTTTTCATCGTCAATAGTCGTAGACGGAATGGATTAATCCTTTTTAAACGCTACCATGCAGAGTTTGCTGGGCCTGGGGCTGCTGTGGGTGGAGATTACGACTGTGATTGCCAAAGGGCGCTGCCCATAGGTAATCTGTCTTTATTAACTCCCGATTCTAATGAAGAACGCCAGAAGGCTTACTTGATTAGGCGACAGTGGATTCGATTGATCAAACAAATTACAGAAAACCCAATACCTGGGCAGCGAGTTCAGAAAATTCTCGATCAATTTGAACAATACTTTCCACCAGAAATAGTAGCTCTTTTGCCGGATGTTGCTTTTGCTCTTTTGGTAGGTGTGCTGCCACAAACGGTAGGATTAGTACGTCGTTTGGGCAGTGAGATGGATAGCCGATTTAATTATTGAGTGAATTGCTAAAATTCCAAATCTCCTAAAGCAGCTTGGACTCTAGTAACCGTGCGTGCGTTTTCCTCTATTGTCCCAACAGTAATTCGCAATCCTCCGCTAATGTGTCGTACAAGAGTGCCGAGTTTTCTAAGTTTCTGGTGGAAAGTTTTTAGCACAGCATCTTGTGAATTTAAGCCATTGGGTTTAAAGCGTAGGTAAACAAAATTAGCAGCGCTTGCGGTAATTTGTAGTTCTGGTTGCTGGGATAAAATTCCGATGAGTTTGGAGCGTTCACTCAAGGTTTGGGGAATTGACTCCAGCAAGAGGGTACGGTTTTGTAAAGCAACTAATGCTGCTGCTATGGAAAAGCTGGGGAGATTGTAAGGTAAGCGAACTTTTTCTAAAATGGCGATCGCTTCGGGATGAGCGACGCAATAACCAACACGGAGAGATGCCAATCGGAAAGCTTTAGAAAAAGTACGTAATACTATCCAGTTGGGGCGCTGCGCTAATTCACCTACTAGGGTAGTTTGACTGAATTCAAAGTAAGCTTCATCAATTACTACCAAAATATGTTCGTTCAGACTTCTTAACCATGCCAACTCTGCCGTCGTTAAGCTATTGGCAGTCGGCGAATTGGGATGTACTACGAAAACTACGCGAATGGGGGGATTTTGAGTTTGTTCGATCGCAGACTGTGCGGCTTTTAAGTCAATTTCAAAATTTGTTTCATTTCTACCCACCGTTACGACAGGAATTCCCAAAGTTTGTGCCAAAATTCCGTACATAGAGAAAGTAGGATTGGCAACGAGAATTGAACCTTCTCTTCCTAAACAAGTGGCGATTAATAAAGAACGGATTAGTTCATCAGAACCATTTCCAACAGAAATATTGGCAGCAGTATTGGATAGCGGGAGGGCGGCTGATTCATTGACGTATTCTGCGATCGCATCCTTGAGGGTTTCATGTCCACCATCAGGATAACGATTTGTTTCAATTACTTGCTGATATGTCCAGGCTAGCTTCTCTTTTAACTCAGGTGGTAAATCGTAGGGGCTTTCATTTGTATCCAGGCGATCAAACTGTGTGGGGACAGAATCGGCTGTATCACTGCTGGGATGGGGTTTATACGCGGTAAATTGGGCTAAATCTGACCGGATGAAGGGAAGCATAATTTTAGTCATTAGTCATTGGTCATTTGTCATTTGTCATTTGTCGTTAGTAATTAAACAAAGGACAAATGACTAAGGACATTAGTTATATGAGAGTCTAATATTTTATAACCTCAAGGTAAATGGCAAAAGAGACGAATTGCCTGCCAAATTTCTTCCATAACATCACCCAAGGCATGGTCACTGTCGAGTTCGACTAACCCGACCCCAGAACGGCAACGGGAAAAGTCACGACTAGCTTCGATGGGAATAACTTCATCCTTTTTTCCATGCAAAATTAGGGTGGGTATAGAACGTTGCAAAAATTTTTCTTGGTATTGGGCAGCATCTATAACGAAATCGTAACTTAAAGGAATTGATCGCTCCTCTCCATAGTGGTAGACCATGATATATTTTTCTTGCTGCCAACGCTGTACTTCTTCATCGCCTAGCTTGGGCAACCAATGGGATAAAAATCCAAAAGCTGGTGCTAACAGCACAAGGCGTTCTACTTGTAAATATTGCTGTCCCAAGTGTGCAGCGGTCAAACCACCTAAACTTGAGCCAATCAGGGTTATTGGTGTAGAATCATTACTAAATTCTGCGGCAACTTGAGCGATCTGACGAGTGATTGTCAACTGCGAAAAGTCGCCAGCATTGAGATCGGGGATTTTGAGCTTTGTTTGAATTTTGGCAAAGCGATCACCTATATCCCGCGCTTTGGCAGAATTAGGACTGGAAGCGAAACCGTGAAGATATATATATTGCAAAGCTGTAAATAGTTAGGAGTTAGGGCTAATAAATTAAGAATTTCAAGTTATGAGTTTTTTTATTCAACTTATAACTCATAACTCTTAACTCCTAACTCTTTCTTATTACCGCATTGTGACAAATTCTTCGGCTGAGGAGGGATGGATACCAACAGTGGCATCAAAGTCTTTTTTAGTTGCGCCCATCTTCACAGCGATCGCTACACCTTGGATGATCTCGGCGGCATTTTCACCTACCATGTGAGCGCCTAGCACTTTGTCAGTGTTGCTATCAACTACCAACTTCATCATTGTCTTCTCTTGCTTCCCAGTCAAACTATAGTACATCGGACGAAAGCGAGTGCGAAAAATTGTTACCGCATCACCGAGTTTTTCCCGTGCTTCAGCTTCTGTCAAGCCTACTGTTGCGGCTTCTGGGGTAGAAAATATGGCTGTGGGAACAGTTTCGTGACTGAATTCGCGGCGATTATTGCCGAATTCACTATCAGCAAAAGCTCTTCCTTCGCCAATGGCGACAGGAGTTAAATTGATTCGGTCAGTGACATCGCCAACGGCAAAGATATTCGGTTGATTAGTTTGACTATATTCATTGACTGCGATCGCATTTGTGGTGTTGTAACCTGGCCCTTCCATAGAAGTAGCAACAACATCAACTCCAGCGTTTTCTAAACCCAGTCCATCTACATTGGGAGTTCGACCAGTCGCCACTAAAAATACGTCTGCGATTATTGGTTCTTGGTCTTCCCCTGATAAAGTAAGTTTAAACCCTTCCGTCACATGTTCAACTGCTTTCACGACATTGTTTTTAATCAGCCGAATTCCGTGATTTGTCATCCCCTCTTCAATTTCTGTGCGGACATCTTCATCAAACCCATTCAAAATCTTGTCACCTCTGGTAATTTGTGTCACCTCAGAACCCAAACCGCGCATAATACAGGCAAATTCTGTGCCGATATAACCAGCGCCAAGAATGACGATGTGTTTTGGTTGTTCTTTTAGATGAAAGATTTCGTTAGAGGTAATGCCATATTCCATCCCTGGTAAATCTGGTTTGATAGGACGACCGCCAACAGCAATTAAAATTTTGTCTGCTGTAACTTTGCGTCCATCAACTTCTACGGTGTGGGAATCTAGCAATGTGGCGCGACCGGAAAATAGTTCTACACCAGCTTTTTCTAAGAAGTTTATGTGTAGTTGCGATAGTCGCCGAACTTCCTTATCTATAGATGTAATGAAATATTCCCAGTCCAACTCAGCATTACCGACTTTCCAGCCATAGCCTGAAGCTTCACTGAATAGTGCAGGAAAGTGAGAGGCATAGACCATAAGTTTTTTGGGAACGCAACCGCGAATCACACAAGTGCCACCAACTAAATCATATTCAGCGATCGCCACTTTTGCCCCATAGCTAGCTGCCCGTTTGGAAGCTGCTAAACCTCCAGAACCCGCACCAATTACAAATAGGTCGTAATCAAAAGTCATAAATTTATGTTCTCTCTAGCAAAAAGTTAGTTCTTGGGAACTCACGCAACAGAATGTTATTGGACTATATAAGGATATCCGGTGAACCCTATGTCATTCCTGTCCTAGATTTAATCTAGCGTTAGCAGATGTTCTCTGGTCGTAGGGAATATCACTTTTTGCTTTGGTTGCTGTAGAGTCTGTTACTAAAATTGTTTGTCATAGTTCTTTCTCAGGTATCAGTCATAAGTCTGTGCTACTGCATTGGAGCAGCTAAGTCGCGCTAAGTCGTACAGGACTTACACAAAATTATGATAAAAAGAACCGCGTTTGCAGAGAGTCTTGTACACCCATTAGTAGTTTTGTTTTATGTGCTTGGAGAGCCAGTTGGGGTATCAGGCGTTGTCTCTGTTGGAGTTGAAGTATCAGGTGTTGTCTCTGTTGGAGTTGAGGTATCAGGTGTTGTCTCTGTTGGAGTTGAGGTATCAGGTGTTGTCTCTGTTGGAGTTGAGGTATCAGGTGTTGTCTCTGTTGGAGTTAGGGTATCAGGCGTTGTCTCTATTGGTGTTACAGGTGTTATCTCTGTTGGGGTTACAGGTGTTATCTCCGTTGGGGTTACAGGTGTTATCTCCGTTGGGGTTACAGGTGTTATCTCCGTTGGGGTTACAGGTTTTGTTGTAGTTGAGGTGTCAGGTTTTGTTGTAGTTGAGGTGTCAGGTTTTGTTGTAGTTGAGGTGTCAGGTTTTGTTGTAGTTGAGGTGTCAGGTTTTGTTGTAGTTGAGGTGTCAGGTTTTGTTGTAGTTGAGGTGTCAGGTTTTGTTGTAGTTGAGGTGTCAGGTTTTGTTGTAGTTGAGGTGTCGGGTTTTGTTGTAGTTGAGGTTACGGGTGTAGGAGTTAGCTGTACAAAAGAGGGATTTTCAATTACTCCCTCACCTGTTATCGGTGGCTGTGCTTTCAAAGCCGCAGCAGTTTCGGCTTGAACACTAGTGATTCCAGGATCAGGTGTAGGTACAGGGCTTTGCCTGTTCAAATCAAGTTCCCGAACTAGTTGGCTCGTTTCATAAAAATTTCTCAGATCAAAATCATACAATCTTTCAAATTTCCCTTTAACTATAATCACCATTTGCCCTGCTTCTAACACCTTAGTTTCAGAAGCTTCTTTGTTAGAAACTTCAATGCCACTATTTGTTAGCGCACCCACAATCGTGGTGTCTGTTTGTTGGTTGTAGCGTACAAATAATGCTGAACCACGAATTGCTGCTGCTGCATTTGGTGTTTGTATACGTGTTTGCCCCTGTCCTGGTGGGATGAGTAACAACACAGTCCCATTTGAAAGTTTAAAGTCACGTGTCTTCGGCAAAAATTGAAATAACGCCTGTTCTCCAACTCGTGCCAAGGAGCCATCATTGAAACGCAAATCTGCTAGTGAAGCTCGACCAGTTGCCACCCCGTCCCCAGGAGTCATTGCATCTAATTTACGTGCAGGACGTTTCTTTTGTTTATCCTTGGGTATCAGTTGTACTATGTTGCGGAGATCCTGAATTTCTGCTCGCGTTAGAGGAGTTATGGCACTTACCCTATTTGGCAAAGGCAGTACTATAACTCCCCATAAACCAATCACCAATAGTGGAAATGATTTATAAAACATAGTTTGATAATGTGTGAACTTCAACTAATACCAAAAAACTTAAAAATTAAAACTGCTGATAATTGTTGTAACGATTTATTTATTAAAATTATCTTTATTTTTAGTCTAAGTTTAAATTTAATAGACAAAAATGAACCATTTGTTTAGTTTATTTAAGTTTTTATCCTTAAGTCGACATTATATACAATAAAGCCTGCTGCAAATTTCAAAGTTAGTACTTGATATCAATAGTTAAATGAAAAATACTTTACATATTATTGATTCTAATCAGATCAATTACAGGGACAAGAAGTTGTTAGGGATGTGTTGTGAAGTAACTCTAAGACGATATTTCACTAAAGTTGAGCAGAATTAATTGTACCGGGGATAATGTTAATTTTTTTTGCAAATCTGAGATGATCCGAAAATCAGCAATATCAGTTTGTAGTTTCAGTATATACTTACAAGGTTAAGATAAATGCACTCAATTGTATCTTCTGAGTCGGAACTTCTGATACAGCTTGTGGGTCTACATTGGCCAAATGCGATCAGCGCAATCTAACAGATGCGACTCAAAAACTGGAAGAATTTGTTTTTTTGTATCTTGTTAGCGTCCAGTGGTGGAAGCTGGTATTGCATTAGAGTAGATGCAGCAGAATCTACAAATACAGAGATTTGGCGTTCTAAAAATTTAGCAAGTACACAGGTAACTGATCAGCTATGTCAGAAGTTGCAGCAGGGAGTAATTAACTCTTTGTGCCAGCAGTCGAGTGAGTCACAAACTTTAGACTCCCAGATACCGTTAAATGTGGTACAGCAAACACCCGAAACTACACAAACAGATCAAGACCCAACCGAAGAATTTGGGGATACTCAAAAGCAAAATGATCCGCCACCGCTAGAATCGCAGCCAAGTGTTTTGCCTACATCTCCTTCAGATTCAAAAGAGGAACTATTAAATACACCTGATATAAATTATTCCCAAAGGCTAGAGAGGCTAATAGAGCTTTTACGATCGCCAAAATCATCTCCTGAGTCTGATAGCGATCGCGAATTGGGGTTACGGATACGATTACGACCCCTAGAATTGCCTCCTCTTCCACCGATAGAACAACCTGTACCTAAGTTTAAACCCATAGGTTATCTACAGGGCCGTGTCGGTTACTTCCAGACGACTAATATTTTCTCCTCAGATGATAGTCCCATAGAAGATGGGTTAATTATTTCTGGACTGACACTAACCTCTGCATATTTACCTTTGGGATCTAAGACTTTTTTAAACGGCTCAATAGATGGCAATCTCATTCGTTATATAAATCAGTCACAATACCATTACAACCAGCTGAGATTCAATCTCAGTCTTTACCAGCAGCTATCCCAGCGAATGTATGGAGAACTCAGTTGGAGCAATCAACAGCTATTTTATGCTAATAGCAGCGATCGCCTGGATAGCTTCAAAGCAGGTGATCGCTTTTTAAATGAGAATTCTCTACAACTATCTTTGGGACGGCGAGATCCATTAACTCCAAAATTAACGCTAGACACCTTGTACGAATTAAGTGTAAATTTTGCTGAACCCCAAAGTCGCGATCGGATAATCAATTCCTTTTGGGTGTCTCTGAACTACTACTTGCAACAACCTCTCCAGGTTGGTATTGACTACCAGGTGAACTTCTCAGACTTTACACAGCGGGATCGAGAAGACCAATTCCATCGGATATTTGGACATTTAAATTACCGAATATCCGATACCACATATATGAATGTACAGGCTGGAATGAGTTTAGGCAGTTCAACCGCCGAAAACATTGATTTTGATGGCTGGTTCTTCAGTATTAATTACTATTTGCAATTAGGTCGGTTTTGAAATTTGTCATTTGTCCTTTGTCCTTTGTCCTTTGTCAAAAAACAATGACAAATGACCAATGACTATAAATAAGAAATCCAATCACTCCAGCTACCAGCATAAAGTTTACCTTTGTTAATGCCAGCTAATTCCAAAGAAAGTAAATTTACGCAAGCAGTAACACCAGAACCGCAATAAACCAAGATTTCTTCGGCTTTTTCTAGCTGTTGCCACCGACGGCGTTGTTCCTCTTGAGGGAGTAGGTAGCCGGAAGAGTCTGTAACTTCTTGCCAAGGATAGTTGACTGCACCAGGAATATGTCCGGCAATTTTATCAATTGGCTCTCGTTCACCTCGATAGCGATCGCTTTCTCTCGAATCTACCAATACTACCTCGTGGCTATCTTTCCGGGTTTTCACCACATTAATATCCACCACTTTTTCTGATTGCACTTGAGCTACAAACGTACCGATCTGAGGTTGAGGAACGACATCCGTAACTGGATAACCAGCTTTTTGCCATCCGGTAAAGCCTCCATCTAGTACCGCAACTTGCTCATGTCCGAGATAGCGCAACAGCCACCATAAACGAGATGCAAAAGCAAAACGCGAATCATCATAAGCTACCACCAGAGTTTTTTGGTAATTTACCCCAATTGCTGCAAATTTGTTAGCGATATCATTGGGTTCAGGTAAAGGATGTCTTCCGCCATGCTTACCCACTGGACTGGAAAGATCCTGATTTAAATCTAGGTAATATGACCCTTCAATATGGCTTGTTTGGTACTGTTGTTGTCCTAGTTGTGGATCGGCTAAAGAAAAGCGACAATCGACAATAACAACTTGCGGATCTTCTAGATGTTCAAATAGCCAAGCTGGTGAAATAACAAATTGGTTATTGGGCATTGGTCAGTATTCAGTTTTTTTGTAAGATGTCAGACTTAGAAAATTTTACACCTAAGCTCACAGCAGATGGTTCTTTCACCTTTGTCTCTGACGATTTTGGTGAATCCTTTCATAGCCATTATGGAGCGAAGCAGGAGAGTTTTTTCAAGTTTGTGGAACCTACTCAACTGGCTACAGTTGCTCAAAAACCAGTTTTGCGACTATTAGATATTTGTTATGGTCTAGGATACAACACAGCTGCTGCTTTGCAGACAATTTGGGCAGTGAATCCCAGTTGTTATGTTGAAGTAATCGGTTTAGAACTGAATCCGGCAGTGCCACAAGCTGCGATCGCTCATCACCTGTTCGACAATTGGAACTGTAGCTATATTGAAATCTTGTCCCAGCTAGCTTTTGAGCATCAAGTGCAAACAGATCGCCTGAAAGCAAAACTACTAATTGGTGATGCTAGAACTACGATTGCGCTAGTACATCAGTCGGATTTCTCGGCAGATGCAATTTTCCTCGATCCCTTTTCACCACCACAGTGTCCCCAATTATGGACTGTTGAGTTTATAAAACAACTCTCATTGTGTCTACATCAAGATGGTTTATTGGCCACCTATTCTTGTTCTGCTGCTGTACGCACAGCACTTTTGTCTGCTGGTTTAGCGATCGCTTCTACCCCACCAGTGGGCAGGCGATCGCCTGGTACTGTAGCAGCCCATTCTGCAAGTGGTGAGTCTCAAAACCGCTCAATATTTACTCCCCTCTCGCAAGTCGAAAAAGAACACTTACTAACCCGTGCTGCTATTCCCTATCGCGATCCTGGATTGAGCGATTCAACCGAAGTCATAATGATGCGGCGACAACAAGAGCAACAAGCCTCTTCACTCGAACCTACCTCCCGTTGGCAAAAAAGGTGGCTATTGGGAACACAAGGCAGGGATTTTATGGGAAGTAATTTGTAGTTGCGATATTTACGATAGTTACGCCTACGCAATTACCAACTATTTCTTCAACCCTTAATTTTTAAAACATCCTCTAAGCTCGACTTTATCCAAAATTAAGAATTCGGTTTTCTTTATCCAACAAAAACCTTGGCTTTTTGGCAAATACTTTTTCCGCATCACAAATTATCGATTAACTTAAAAAAGTAAAACGACAGTCTGACAGAGGTTTCAACGATAGCGTTCGTGCAACTACTCCGCAGAAGTATCGCATTGCGAAAAAAATGGATAAAGTAGAGCTTAGAGCCAAATAAATTTAATTTATGATAGTATATAATTTTACACTTTTTTCAGCAGTCTTTGGGTATTGCAATAACTGAGTAAGTAAAAATATGTATACTTAATCATTACTATAAGACTTCTAACTAAAAACCCTCAAATTTGATATAAAGTAACCAAACACAGTACTTTTTGGCGCTATTTTTATTTAAAAAATATCCGTGAAAAGCCTGATTTAACAATTGTGAAAATTTATCATACTGGAATTAGAAGCAAAAAATTTGACAATAAGACATTCATTGTTCATAAGATAAAATATACATGCTGCGAAAAAGTCAGATAGGCAGCTTGAAATAATGCATAATCCCTATGAAAACTCTAGCTCAGATACATTCAGATATTAAATTTATTTTTCAAATCTGACACTGTTAACTTGTGCAAAAACTTGGAGTGCCTTTGTGATTCAATGGAAATCCAACCATACAGGCTTTACAGAGCAAATTGTTAGTGAGTCAAACCCCATTAGCACAGTAAAGAGTATTGGTTCAAATCATGTTGTAGGATCGCAGAATAATGTGGAGGCTTATTCTTTAGGCTTATCTCAGGAAGACCTTATGCTTGAAAATAGCCAAGCAGTATCTTCTTGGATAAAATCTGATATTAATTGTGGTGATGATTCATTGGTCTCTAGAACACTACAAGTCAAAGGTTCTAAAGTGAATGGGTTTGATTTAGATCCGCCGAAGGTTTTAGTAGTTGACGATCATGCTGCCAGTCGGATGACTGCTGTTGCCCTCTTGGGAATGGAAGGATACGAAGTCATTGAGGCAGACAGAGGTTCTACTGTTGTAGGATTGGTAACTCAAAAACAACCAGATTTGATTTTGCTGGATGTGATGATGCCAGGAATGGATGGATTTGAAGTTTGCCAATTGCTGAAACAGGATGAGCAGACTAGGCTAATCCCAGTGATTTTTATTACAGCGTTAAATGACAGGCGATCGCGCATTCGGGGAATTGAAGTTGGGGCAGATGATTTTCTCACCAAACCTTTTGATCGTGTAGAGTTGGCGGCACGTGTGAAGTCATTGGTACGGCAGAAGCGACTGAACGAAGATTTAGACCATGCCGAACAAGTACTATTTTCCATTGCCATGTCGATTGAAAGCCGCGATCCTAATACAGGCAACCATTGTGAACGCCTGGTAAAACTAGGACAACTTTTTGGTGAATACCTCAACCTCTCACGCTACCAAATTCGAGATTTGATGTGGGGTGGTTATCTCCACGATATCGGTAAGGTGGGTATTCCCGATGCTGTGCTGCTGAAAAAAGAACAACTCACCGCCAAAGATTGGGAGATCATGAAGCAGCACGTTTTGATTGGGGAAAAAATCTGCCAGCCACTACGCAGTATGCGGGGTGTAATTCCTATTATTCGTCATCACCACGAACGCTGGGATGGTTCAGGCTACCCTGATGCACTCAAGGGGGATGATATTCCCTATCTGGCACAAGTATTTCAATTAATTGATATTTATGATGCTTTAAGTAGTGAACGACCTTACAAAATAGCTTATACCACAGAAGAAGCACTTTCAGTGATGCTAGAAGAAGCTAATTCTGGTTGGCGTAATCCCAAACTAATGCAGCAATTTGCACAGTTTATTCGATGCTGTCAGGAATAGGGGTATTTGTAGCTACCCTAATGAGCAAAAATTGGTATAATCCTGACTCATTGTATATTTCAGTCTTCTATGATTAGCTTGGTATGATTTGAGCCTACATCTTAAAGTACCAACAGCATTAATCATAATTTCACTGATAGCTGATAGCTAATTATGGTAGTTGTAGCAATTCTAGCGGCGGGACGCGGCACACGGATGAAATCACGCTTACCCAAGGTTTTACATTCTTTGGGTGGGCGATCGCTAGTCGAGAGAGTTATCGAAAGTGTAGAACCACTTTTGCCCTCACGACGAATCGTAATTGTCGGGTATCAGTCCGAAGAAGTGCAAACCGCCATGCATTCAATTCCCAACTTGGAGTTTGTTGAACAGACTGTACAACTGGGAACCGGTCATGCCATCCAGCAATTACTTCCACACTTGGAAGATTACACAGGGGATTTGCTGATACTTAACGGCGATTTACCGTTGATACGCAGCGAAACTCTCCAGCAGATGTTACAAACTCACGCCCAAAATCAGAATGCTGCCACCATTCTTACCTCGCACTTACCAGACCCCACGGGCTACGGGCGAGTTTTTTGTAACGATGAAAATATTGTGCAGCAAATGGTCGAACACAAAGATTGTACTGCTGCTCAAAGACAAAATCAGCGGATTAACGCTGGAGTTTACTGCTTCCGTTGGCCAGATTTGGCAAAGGTGCTTCCCCACCTTCAGGCAAACAATGCCCAAAAAGAATACTATCTCACTGATGCCGTCACTCAGGTGGGACAAGTGATGGCGGTGAATGTGGAAGATAACCAAGAAATTCTCGGCATCAACGATCGCCTGCAACTAGCAACAGCCTACGAGATTTTGCAAAAACGAGTCAAGGAAAAATGGATGCTAGCAGGTGTCACCCTCATTGATCCCGCAAGCATCACCATTGATGAAACAGTGGAATTACAGCCCGATGTAATTATTGAACCCCAAACTCATCTGCGGGGAAATACGGTGATTAAAACAGGAAGTCATATTGGGCCGGGAAGTTCAATTGAAAATAGCCAGTTGGCTGAAAACGTCACGGTGCAGTATTCAGTAGTAATAGATAGCACTGTGCAGGCGGGAAGCCGAATTGGCCCTTATACTCATTTGCGCGGTCACGTACAAGTCGGTGCTGGTTGCCGTGTGGGGAATTTTGTGGAATTGAAAAATACGCAGTTAGGCGATCGCACGAATGCAGCACATTTGTCATATATAGGTGATACCGTCGTCGGCAATCAGGTGAATATTGGTGCCGGTACAATTACTGCCAATTATGACGGCGTAAAGAAACACCGTACAAAAATAGGCGATCGCACGAAAACTGGAGCCAATAGCGTTTTAGTTGCTCCAATTACCTTGGGAGATGATGTTTACATTGCAGCTGGTTCTACCGTAACAGAAGATGTGCCTAATGATTCTCTGGTGATTGCCCGTAGTCGTCAGGTGGTGAAACCAGCTTGGCAAAGGAAAAGTGTTGAAAATGAAACCAAAGATCAACATAAATAATTCATCGGTGTTAATCGCGCTTGATCTCTGTTTTGAGAGCATAAACCAGGATTTTTGCAAGTTGTCTAATCTAGCTAGATTAGTAGTGAAGCCAAAATCTCAAAAAATAACATGGAAGAACTGCTAGAACTTAGGCAATTTCTAGAACAAGGCAAAATCCATGAGGCGTTGCTGTTGGTGGATGAGTTAGAAGAAATGAGCCTCAGTGACAAAATCAATAAAATTGATAGTTATGGAGTAATTCTGCTCATCCATTTAATTAAACAAAAGGCCGAAAAACGTTCTACTCGCTCTTGGGATGTTTCGATAGAAAATACAGTGCGGGAAATCAACAAAATAAACAAGCGCCGCAAATCTGGTGGTTATTACTTGAATCAGGCAGAATTAATCGATATTCTGCAACAAGGATATCAAGTGGCACTGAAAAGAGCGGCGCTAGAAGCTTTTGAGGGGCGTTATGAAGCCCAAGAATTGGCTGCAATGGTTAACCAGGAAGAAATCTTAACTCAGGCGCTAGAATTTATTCAACAATAGCCAATCAATTCACTATCATTCCATTCCAAAGTATCGCCAATTTTTTCGCCGTCATGGTAGGCGGCGAGTAAGATTTCGCTAGTTTTTCCCCAAGCGATCGCTCCATTGCCATCTAAAGCGATCGCTCCTAAATCTCGTTTGTTCTGGTGTGCTTCTCCAAAGGAACGCTGCATAGCCTCCTTCAGGGACATCCCATCAGTGACACGTACTACAATCCGGGGAGCTAAACACTCATCGATGATATCTTCCCCAATACCAGTACAGCTAACACCAGCATTACTAGTAGCATAATTACCTGCTGGCATCGCAGAATCACTTACTCTTCCAATCCGCTCAAATCCCTTACCACCAGTAGAAGTGCCAGCAGCTAGCTTACCAGATGCATCTAAAGCTACTACGCCGATGGTTCCGCGTCCAGCATTGCTGGTTTCTAGCAGTTCGGGTTCTGCTACCACGCCAGCCATTGTGCTTTTAAAATTATCCTGGCGCTCTTGCATCCACTCTTGTAACCGCAAATCAGTTAAAGCGTTATAGCTGGGAAGTTGCATTTCTCGCGCCAACTCAGCCGATCCGAAATCTGATAGCACTCGGTCTGGCGAGTTTTGTAAAAATTGTGCTAACTCAATGGGATTTTTCACCCGCGAAATATTAATTACACCACTAAACCGCCCTAACGCTCCATCCATTAGGGAAGCACTCATACGGATTTGACCATCAGATTGCAATACTGAACCAGTACCAGCATTAAAGCGGGGGTTATCTTCGAGCATTTGGCAACCCTGCACCACCGCCTCAGAAGCAGTTGCTCCTGACAATAGCAGAGAATAGACTTCTTCTATTACTGTATGGAGCGATCGGCGCACGGCCTCTAATCCGCCTTTACCGTGGAGAGAACTACCAGCTCCCCCATGAATAATTAATTTAGGTTGCACCTGTAACTCCATTAATCCCCTGCGCTATTTGCGTCTGTGTTGCGATTAGTTTCATTTTGAGCTTCAGAACGGCGACGACGACAACGTTCTGAGCAGTATTTCACATCGTCCCAGCAATCTTGCCACTTTTTACGCCATGTAAAAGGACGTTGACATACCAGACAAATTTTTGTAGGTAGGTCAGATTTAGAACGAACACGCCCCATATAAATACTGTGTATATGAGAATTTGATTTCTGAGAGAGATGGCAATACGGTTCGGTTAGTATTGTTTGGCTCTCGGAGATCCCCCCAACCCCCCTTTTTAAGGGGGGCTTTTCCTCCTATTTACCCCCTTTTTAAGGGGGTCGCCGTAGGCGGGGGGATCTTAACCGAACTGTATTGAGAGAGATGGAAGATAATTATAACCAGTTTGCTATGAAGGGAGAATAGTTTAGGAGAACAAATGTTATGTCAATCTCTCCTGAGAATTATTTTTTGGGTATATGCTACTGTAGGAAATTTATTTTGGCTCCCAAGTAACTTTTTTAAGTCAAGAGAGAATTTTGAAAAATCGTACTAAGAATCATGACCAACTAAAGGCAACAGCAAACGGCTAACTACCCGATTATCTGGTAATTGATAAAAATTCAACTCTCCCCCCAACTCCTGCATGAGGTTTTGGCAGATTAGCAGATGTAAAGCTGGGGGTTGGTCGAGGTTGGAGGGAGCAAGCACATCTTTGGGTGTATTCTCATGTAGTTCTGTTAGTAGCTGTGGTTCGATCGCACCGTTGTATGTAATCGACAGTTCCAGCGATGTCTGTTCACCCCCTCCACTTGTAGAAGAATACTTTGCCTCTGAGGGTTTTGACGCATCTAAACGACGACACCAAATGTCAATTCTGCCGCCAATTGGAGAACGGTTACAGGCAGTAACCAATAATTCATGAATAACTAATTCAATTTTGACAATATCACCAGCGATCGCCATTGCAGATTGAGGGCTGGAAGTAGGAACGCCTCTGGCTAATGGAGAATTCTTTGCTGATTCTTGCTCATCAATTGTTTGTCCCAAGCCATGTACACCAATCCACAGCTTTTGTTGTTTGAGTAAATTGTCGATGCGTTCGAGCGATCGCTTGAGTAAACTGGCTATGGGCATAGTTTCCCAACTGATATGTAGCTGCCAGTTCTCAAGTTTTAGCATTCCACTCATGGAAGTGGCTGTGTGGTCTAATTGTCTTAGCAATAGCTGGTAGCGCATCTGAGTCAGTTCATTAGCAGGAATACCCAAATCATGTATTTGTTTCAGGGATAGCGCCGTTATTCTTTGGATTTCCTCTAGGCGACGATGTTTGTACCAGTTGAGTTGTCGTAATTCCTCTGTTGTGGATTCTAAAAGTCGGTTAATTTGCTTTTGACGACGCCACCAAGCTAATTGAGAAATCAGAGTTGCGATCGCATTCAGGTTTTGTTGTGACCAGCGACGCTCTTGATAGTCTGCTAACAACACTACACCTGTGATTTCATAATCAGCATTGGTACGTAATGCCATCACCAAAATTTGACCTTTATCTGGAGTATTCAACCATTTTCGAGTTTCCGAGGGTAAATTATCTACCTTCAAAGTCAGGTAATTCTCCGTAACCAGTGCCCACTGAATTAAGGCTTCAGACTGGATAGGAATAGAGGCATCGGAAAAAATCCCAAATTGACTATTTTCAATTACTCCAGGAATAATTTCTGCCAAATTTTCACCAGGCGACCAGGATAGCAGTAACGCCAGAGGACAACCCAGAATTGATGCTATTTGTTCGAGTGCTGTATGTTCTAAATGCTTTTTATTGACCTCAACTTTGCTGTTCTGGGTTTGTGTCAGGATGTTTAAGCATTGCTCAAACGCCTGGGAAGTTTTTTGCTGCTGGGTAGTGCGGTTGTGTAATTGCCACTGACGAACAATCACACCTATCTGTTGACTAACAGCCCACAGTAACTCTTTTTCGAGAGTTGTCCAAGAACGATAGGTTTCGTGAGTGATGACCAAAAGTGCTGCTGGGATATGACCGTTAGTACATTTACAAATAAGTAGCGATCGCACTCCACTTTCTAGTAAAGAGGGCCGCCAGTTAAAAAAGCGTAAATCTTCATCTAAATTCTCAATCTCCACCGCTTCAGTTGAACGTTGCAAAAGCTGTCCATCTAATTCTTTGAGAGTATTCAGGCTAAATGTCAACGGTCGGCGATTTTGAGGCTGACTTTGGTAAATAAATTGATAATTATTCTGTTCAGGATCGTACTGCAACAGCAAAAAACGGGTGGCTGTTAGTCGAGCTAAAACTTTTTTAGCACAGCTGTGTAAAGTTTCTTGAAGGTCATGTTCGCTATAGATACCTTGGGCAACTTGACTAGTCAGTTGGGTATCTTCTTGAATCTGTTTAATAGTGCTTTCCATACTTTCGTTAGGTGCAATCAGGGAGATTAAACCAGCCACACCCTGAACAAAATTTTTGTCTGCCTCCGTCCAGATTCGAGGTTCATTACTTTCCACCGCCAGAAAACCGAGTAAGTTCTTTTGCCAGATTATTGGAGCGGCCAGTAGCGATCGCACTTTCAGCTTTTGCAGTAATTTTGCCGTAAAATGGCTTTTCAAAGAACTGCGGGCATCACCAATTGAAACAATTTGGTTAACTGCTAAAGCATAATAAAAGTCACTCAAGTCTTGTACAGTCATTCCCGCCGCTTGCTGAGTACTGGAATTGCGATCGATTTTGACAAGCTGATTGCTCATCCGACACCAAAAGTAGCGCCCTTCCCGCTCAAACCAGTAAACATTTGTCCGGCTAGGTGAAATAAATTTATGAGTTGCTTGTACCCCTGCTTCCAGTCTTTGATTAAGGTTATTCAGGGTGCGTAAATTTTCAAGCAATTCTAATAGCGGCTCATCGGTTCGCTTAGTTTGCTTTTGCTGCTTATGTATTTCTTGTTGATAAAGCAATGCCCCCAATTCACCTAAAACCATCATCAAACGTGCTTTTGCTTCCCCTGTCAGTAAATAGCCCCAGCGTTCTGAACCCAGTAACAGCAAACCTAAGCAACGGTCTTTATAGCGAATTGGTAAAAGAATCGTTCCTTGAATCTGCAATTTCTCAGCGATTTTGCGCCATTCGGCGGCGCGGATTTCAGTTTGTAAATCAGCTATGCCCAAGGGATGCTGTTCAATCACCACTTGCTCTAATAAATCCCCAGGACTGAGAACAACCTTTTGGTATAAAAAGCTCGTGTCACGATCCGGTGAAATACCGCCTTTGCCGAATAATATGTGATTTAGGCGATCGTAAAGAGCAATCCAAATCAGTTTGTAGTCAAACTGTTCTTTAAGATAAGAAATAGTAGTTTCAATCAGAACGTCAACATCTTCTTCTTCTCTGAGGCTCTGGAGGACGCGCCCCAAAGAGAGGATCTGCTGTTCGGCGGCTATAGGTTTTTGCGGCTGCCCCATCTGATTTATTGGTTAACATAACTTGTAATATATAAGATGCCCAGAAAACCACCCTGAGTAATATCGCCATAAGTGTTTAATATTGAACATGAACTGCTTAATAGGCGGTTAAGCTAATTGTCATTCAAATTCATTTCCGTGTCTTTGCATCTTTGCCTCTCTCTAGCAGTTTGAAATATAGAACTTAAAATAGCTGCTTCCTGCTTCCTGAATGTTTAACTCAGATTAAATAACTTTTGCATGAAGTATCTTTTATGCCCAATCGGGTAGTTTTCTTGAAAAGCAAATACAGTGTAGCCTTGAGATTCATAAAATTCCTTAGCTTGAAACTCTAATGTCTCAAGATGAACCCCTACACAGTTTTGCTTTTGACCTTCTTTTTCAGCAATTTTAAGGATATTGCTTCCAATACCTTTGCCGCGTAAGTCTTCTTGAACAACTAGGACTCTTATATAAAGCCAATTGCAACCGATTTCACCCAGAACCCCACCAACAATCAAGCCTGATTCATCTCGTGCAAAAACTGCTACAGGTTGCCACTCAGACGACGGAAAAAAATGTTGATTGAACTGGCGAATCATTTGGATGACGGTCATCCGATCCTGCTGAGTTACTTCCTGTTCTACCTGAACTGTAATCATCCTAATTTTACTTCTGGGTAAGGTTTTGACCAATACTTATTACCCACTTGTACAGAATTACAGAGTGAGTTCT
The DNA here is from genome assembly GCF_010747425.1 of Nostoc sp. UIC 10630. NCBI lineage: Bacteria > Bacillati > Cyanobacteriota > Cyanophyceae > Nostocales > Nostocaceae > Nostoc > Nostoc sp. UIC 10630. The sequence continues at coordinate 5,686 of NZ_JAAGOG010000129.1, read as the reverse complement.
GACTTATGACTTCTGAGTTTTTCTTTATAAAAGCTAATGGATATTTATAAATTTGCAATTAGTCCGCTTTTGTTCAATGGGATAAAAACAGACCCGGAATGGTTACACCAGCAGACGATTCGCAGTTTTAGCTGGCTATCGAAAACTCCTACTAGTTGGGCAAACCAACGCTTACAAAAATCTTTATGTCTGTACGATTCACGCCTAGAACAAAATTTGTTTGGGCTAAACTTCCCAAATCCCGTAGGATTAGCAGCTGGGTTTGACAAGGATGGAGTCGCTGCTGGTATTTGGTCTAATCTGGGTTTTGGTTTTGCAGAACTAGGAACTGTAACTTTTCACGCACAACCAGGAAATCCGCGTCCCCGTTTGTTTCGCTTGCCGTTGGATAAAGCCGCTCTCAATCGTATGGGCTTTAATAATCTTGGTGCAGCAGCAATGGCGGCCCGTTTGGCACAGGAAAAACAGCAGTCTACCAACTTAATACCCATAGGGATAAATTTGGGTAAATCTAAGGTAACTCCCCTAGAAGAAGCCGCACAAGATTATCTCGATAGTTTTCGCTTACTCAAGGATTTGGGAGATTATTTTGTTGTTAATGTCTCTTCCCCTAATACGCCGGGGTTGCGATCGCTCCAAGATGCTTCTATGCTCAGTGCCATCTTGAATTTGTTGCAACAAGAAAACACTACACATAAACCAGTTTTTGTCAAGATAGCGCCAGATTTAGAATGGGAAGCGATCGCTGACATTATTTCTTTGGCTAAAACCTACAATTTGGCTGGAATTATTGCAACTAACACCACCATCCGCCGTGATGGACTGAAAACCCAAGTGATTAACCAAACTGGCAAATCACCTCAAGAAGAAGCTGGCGGAATTAGCGGTGAACCATTGCGCGATCGCTCCACTGAGGTAATTCGTTTTATTTGGCAGCAAACCCAAGGAGAAATCCCAATTATTGGCGTTGGTGGCATTTTTTCCCCAGAGGATGCTTGGGAAAAAATTACTGCTGGTGCTAGCTTGATCCAAGTTTATACAGGCTGGATTTATGAAGGCCCACTGATGGTACGCCGGATTCTAGCAGGATTGCTTTCCAAGCTAGAAAAAAGCGGATTAAATTCCATCAAAGAAGCTGTGGGCTTAGAAGTAAAAAATAAAAAGTAAACCTTTAAAGTTCTTACTTTTGCCTTTTGCCTTTTAACTTTTGCCTTCTTATTCCTCCTCTACTGGGAAAAACTCTTTAGTTTTTTCCGAGTATGACCAGGCAATACCATCAGGGTCTTTACTGCGACTCCATTCAGGAAACTCTGGATCATTTCGTCGTTTATAAACCGTGCTGGAATAGACATTTAGCCGTTTGGCGAGTTCAGATTGGATCAGAGAGCCAAAAATTAACTGTTTTTCCAGCGATCGTTTAGCTTCCTCATGGGTTAGGGTTGGCTGTGGGATTGATTCAGTTTCTGTTTCTTCCTCCTCAAGTGTTGTTGGTGGTGGTGCTAGGAGCGATCGCGCAGTTTTAGTAACTGGTTGAGCCGGAAGTTCTTTGACAGGCTCACTACTGTCAAGAATATTGCCGAGAATGCTGGCAGTTATAAAGTAATAAGACTGGCCCGCTTCTTCGGAATTCACTATACTGGCACCAAATTCCGAGGCTTTACCATCCAAGTAGCGTTTTGCCGTTGTTCCGGGAAAATTGCCCTTGATTGCCAAATCCATAGGGGTAAGTCTGCCCTGATTTTCTCGAACCAACTGATGAAAAATTGGGTTAACTCGTATAGTCCACTGTTGCCATTGATATTCCTGCCAAATCTTGAAGCCAATTCCCAGCACAATTAGCGCTAGCAAAATTCTCCAGGTAGCAACCAGGAAAATAATCAAAAACGAGATGGGCAAAAGTAGAACGAGAAAAGCCTTGCCGTTGTCTTCTATGGGTTTTTCACTCATGCCGATTTTTGCCAAGTGAATTTGTGGAAATAATATTATATATATTGGCAAAATTTGTGACACTTTTTTGTATCTTTTGGCAAAGTTACGGCAAAGTTGCCGGCAAAACCTTTACCTTGTAGGTGTTATAGCCTATTGAAACTGGAACTTCTCTTATTGGTCTGCGATGCCTACGGCGATAAACTACGCGCAAAGTTTTTACCCAGAGAAAAAAGAAGGTTTCTAACTCAACCAACAACTCTATAAATTTAAATCGTGAGTCCCTTGACAACAGATAATACGCGTACTACATTAATAATACAAGTCAACTTTCATCAGAGAGTTAACTTGCGCCAGTAGCGAATAGCTCAAATGGCAGAGCGCCCACCTTGCCTGGAAGGGCCGACGTATCGAGGGTTATCGCATATAACTAAAACACCCCCGATCAAACTTCTGGAGGTGTAGGTAAAAATCCTACTTCGTTACAGCAAATTTAGTGCTGAGTTTTGAATTTATATGTAGTGGGTAGCCAAGTGGTAAGGCGCTTAATATCCTTATTCACCCCTTGCCTGCAAAGGCCGACGAATTGAGGGTTATCGTTAAAAACGAGCATTCGCGGGTTCAAATCCCGCTCCACTACACCAAATCTAGTCCTGAATTTTGAATTTATATGTGGTGGGTAGCTCAGTGGATAGAGCGCCTAAATATCCTTATTCACACCTTGCCTGAAAAGGCCGAAGAATTGAGGGTTATCGCCTGCCAAGCGGGAGGTCGCGGGTTCAATTCCCGCTCCACTACACCAAATCTAGTCCTGAATTTTGAATTTTGAATTTTCATGTGGCGGGTAGCTCAGTGGTAGAGCGCTAAACATCCTTGTTCACTCCTTGCCTGCAAAGGCCGACGAATTAGGGTTATCGATTAGGGTTCGAGAGGTCGCAGGTTCAAATCCTGCTCCGCTACACCAAATAATTTTGATAAATCCAAAATCCAAAATTTTCATGTGGCAGATAGCTCAGTTGGTAGAGCGCCGAAAAACATCCTTGTTCACACCTTGCCTGAAAAGGCCGACGAATTAGGGTTATCGCCTCTTAAGCCGGATGTCGCGGGTTCAAATCCTGCTCTGCCACCTTTCATTTTTGCCCGCAAGGGCCGGGAGATGAAGCGATGAATTACAATTTTTTCACTAAAAAGAAGACAACTACACCCCAAAATCAACCTATCCCCGGACGAGAAGCAGAAATGGTTCAGGGACGCTCCGGCGGCTGGATGTTTGATGCTGGCATTTGGAAAATGCTGCGTCGCTGTCTTTTGGTTGGCACAGCAAAAAGCACTTACTACGCTGGTAAACAGGAATTAACTGAGGATTTTGTGACAGTTGTAAGACTTGCTGTTGCCGAAAATCCCGGTCGTGTAGCGGAAGAAATTTTGTATGCTAGCGATGGACGCGCCATCAATAACAGTGCGCCTATCTTAGCTTTGGTGCTGCTGTCGATGGGTGAAACACCAGAAGCAAAACAGGCATTTGGTGAAATCTTCTCGCAAGTTGTCCGCACTGGTAGCCACTTCTACGAATGGCTCAACTACACAAAATCTCTGCGGGGGTTTGGCAAAGTAGTGCGGGAAGCTGGTAAAACTTGGCTCTCCAGGGAAGATGTCAAGGGTTTAGCTTATCAACTGTTGAAATATCAACAGCGTCAAGGCTTCTCCCACCGAGATGCTTTGCGGTTGTTCCATGTCAAACCGCCTACAGAAAATCACCGTCAACTATTTGAGTGGGTAGTTAGAGGCTGGGAAGAATTGCCAACAGACATTCCCTCAGAGGCGTTAGCGCAGATTTGGTGGTACGAATGGCTGAAGCGGAATCCCACCCAAACCCATGAAGCTATTTCTCAAGGACGCTTAACCCACGAAATGGCTGCACCTGTGGGCAAAATGGATCAGCAAGCTTGGCAGTTGCTATTTCAGGAAATGCCAATAAGTGCAATGTTACGTAACCTGGGTTCTTTAACTGAACTAGGTGTGTTGCGAGCCGATGAAAGCGCCAATTTGCTACGATTGGAAGCAGTTTTCAACAACAAGGAACATCTGCGTAAAGGTCGCATCCATCCGATTGATGTTTTGAAAGCACTTAAGACTTATAAATCTGGTGGAACATTAGGACGCAGTAAAAAGACTTGGAATCCAGTTCCTCGGATTGTAGACATTTTAGAAAAGGCAGTTGAACTGTCTTTTGATGTTGTGCAACCCACAGGTAAAGTCTTTATGCACGCCGTGGATGTTTCTAGTTCTATGGGTAGCTTGGTTGCAGATATGGGGCTGAGTTGTTGTGAAATTGCCACCACAATGGCACTGGTGACAGCAAAAGCAGAGAAAAACTATATGATTCGCGGCTTTTCTACAGAATTCCGGGAATTAGGTATCAGTGCCAAAGATAGTTTTAGTTCTGCGGTTCGCAAAGCTAGCAACCAAAACTTCGGTGGAACTGATGCGTCTGTAGCTTACGACTGGATGATTAAGAATAAGTTCAAAGCTGATGTAGTCTGCTTCTGGACTGACTCGGAAAGCTGGGCCGGATATAAGCATCCAAGTCAAGCGCTGAAGGAGTATCGCAAAAAGGTAAATCCAAACGTCAAGGCGGTGTATGTCACGCTGACACCTTACCAAATTACTTTGGTTGATCCTGAAGATTCGCTATCTTGGGATTTAGCAGGGTTCGACCCAGGTACACCTCGGATCATCCAAATGCTGGCTACGGGTGAATTGTAGATATTGCTGAAGGGTAAAGGATGAAGCACTTTATCCTTCATGCTTCATGGCGGGTTATCCTTGTTCGCAACTTGCCTTTCGGGGCCGAAGAATTAGGGTTATCGGTTACATCTCCACCATTGTGGGGATTAGCGGGTTCAAACCCCGCACCCGCCTTTGTTTTTGATTTTTACCTAATGCAAAGAAGAAGGCGATTTAATTTTTGAATGGTCGTTTTTCTATTTCAGCGATGGGTAGAAGTAGGGTGTCTTCGATGTGCGATCGGACTTTATCAGAAGCATTTTTGAGACAATCAACTAATAGCCTATTAGCATCATAATATTGCCTAAATAGTTGCTTTTCTTGTTCGCTGAATTGCCAATGAGCGCTAATATTAATACGTGGCATATTGAACATTACGTCTGCAATTTTATTAATCCATTTCTGACCATTAACTTTAAACCATTTTTCAAATTCTTCTATACTTGTACGTAACTGATCTCCACAAATATCCTTAATTTCTTTCAAGGATATTATTGGAATTGTTCGACTATTTGGGACTAACTCAGGTTTATATCTATATAATAATGCACGGAAAAAACCTATTTTTTCAACATTCTCAGGTACAAGAGATTCAATATATTTTAAGGCTTCATACAACTCTGGATTGATTTGTTGTTTATGACTTAGAACACGTTTAATTCCAGGCAAAATTTCTAGAACAAAATCAATATCACTCAGACCACTTCTATTACCTACTTCCCAAAACACAGATTGTTGATCAAAACAATATAAGAAAGTAAGAATACTATTGATGTCCTGAGCAATTTCAAAACTAATATCTATGTCGATAGCTAAATGCATATCCATAAAATAGCTTGCTCCTCCATCATTTAGATAAAATGTGGGATCAATTTCATCAGCTAAATTACTAAATAAGTTTATAGTTTTTTCAATATATGCAGAACGAATACAAGCTTTTTTATAAGTGAAATTGCAAAAAAAAAATTGCTCG
>NZ_JAAGOG010000128.1:0-24878 GCF_010747425.1 Nostoc sp. UIC 10630 | reverse complement strand
TTGAGATCTAACTATATAAAAATATCTGTGATTATATTTGTATTCGTATCACATTAATCACAAGAATAATTACTATCAGTGTAAGAATCAATACAATTTGATTTTGATGAAGAAATTGCTTGTGCAATAAGTTTTACAGAAACTTTATCGCTATACATATTAATTATACAAGAATATTGGGAAGCATAATATAGAACCTTATCAGGGTTGGGTTCCAGGAGAGCTAATTCTTTTTTATTTGAATCAAAAATACTCTTTTGCCAGAATAGCTCGGAACTAATTTACCAACGATCTAACAGAATTTATGAATTTCAATCAAAACTTATACTTGTACTCGTTCCTAGCTAATTTTAGATGGCTCAAAAAAAGTTACACCGCTAAAATCATGTCGGTCGCTTTTTTAGGTACTCATGTACCACTTCTAACCTTACTTTTGAGCTTCGTTATCTCAAACTCTTATTCCTTTGAGATGGCGGCACGAGTTATGATTATTGCTCTATTGGCTACATTAGCGGGTACAGCTGCCACCCTCTATGCGCTAAACCATCTCCTCAAACCGGTCATTTTGACATCTGGTGCATTACAAAATTATCTGAACACCAAAACACTACCTAAATTGCCCACAGAATTTGCTGATGAAGCGGGTACGTTGATGGCAGATACCTCACAAACTCTTCACAAATTAGATGAGTTAATTCACCAAATCACTAATTATGATGACCTGACTGGATTGCCCAATCGTGATTTATTCCGCGATCGCCTCCATCAGATTTTATCCCAACCTGAAAACAACCAGCGCCTTGTAGCTGTGTTTTTGCTCAGTATTGATGATTTCACTGGTATGAGTCATGGATTGGATCATCAGACAACAAATTTATTGTTAAGAGCAGTTGCCAAGAGATTATTAAGCTGCACGGCGCAAACAGATGTTCTTGCCTATTTAAAAGGAGATGAATTTGCTCTTGCCCGAATGGATATTCATTCTTTGGAAAGCGTAATTAAGCTATCTCAGGTGCTGTTGAGTAACCTGAGCAAGCCTTTTGCCTTTGAGGGTAACTTGATTCATATTACCGTCAGTATCGGTATCACACTTAATAACCTAACCGATCCTAATAGCGTAGATCAACTTTTGCAACAGGCTCATATAGCGCTTTACCAGGCTAAACAGCAAGGGCGTAGCCAATACCAATTCTATTCGCCAGAAATTAATGCTCAGTTGCAAGAGCGACTGACTTTAGAAAATGAATTACATGGAGCGCTTGAGCGTGGTGAAATGCTGGTTTATTATCAACCTCTAATTGATTTACATAGCGGACAAGTTATAGCGATGGAAGCGTTGCTTCGCTGGCAGCATCCTACATTAGGCTTGGTTTCTCCTGTAAAATTTATTCCCATTGCAGAAGCCAATGGTGCGATCGTACCAATTGGTGAATGGGTTTTGCGAACTGCTTGCGCCCAAACCCGTGCTTGGCAGCTTGCTGGATTTACCCCAATTCGGATATCTGTGAATCTGTCATCTCGACAGTTTGAACAACCCTATCTGGTTGAGATCGTTAACCAAATTCTTGAAGAAACTGGACTCCAAGCATCTTCCTTAGAACTAGAAGTGACGGAAAGCTTTTTGATGGCTGATATTGATCGTTCAGTTAAAACCTTAAAACAATTACGAGAACTGGGTATCTGCTTGGCTCTAGACGATTTCGGTACTGGTTATTCCTCCCTGAATTATTTGAAACGCTTTCCTGTGAATATGCTCAAAATTGATCGATCATTTGTGCAGGATGTCATGTCTAATCCTGATAGCGCCGCCGTCACCGATGCGATTATTGCCCTAGCAAAGAGCCTCCGGTTGAAAATCACAGCAGAGGGTGTGGAAACCGAAGAACAGCTTAAATATCTAAAAATGCGTGGATGTGATGAAGGTCAGGGTTTCTACTTCAGCCGTCCTGTTCCTGCTGATATAATTGCCCCGATGTTGGATAAAAATTCTCAGCGGATAAAGATTACTACAACATAGGTGGATGTCTAAGCCTATTACAACCAATCACACTTTTGCACTGCTCTCGGTAGCCACCCGAATCTCAATCTAGCGTTATGTACCTAGATTGAGATTCTTTTTGTATGGAAGCGGGGCTTCCACACAAATTGTCCGGGTTTAGCCGTATTAGAATCCATTGGCAAATTCGCAGTAGTAAAAGGCGAGGCTAATCCTCTGGGGAACTGCGATCGCACAGATAAAATAGAAAAAGGGTGATGTGTTCACCAGGAATACACAGCGATCGCCATTAAAGAATTAAAAAAAATTATCAAGCAGTGACTACAATGGCGCTAAACTCTTATGACGAAGCAGCCCTTAGAGTCAACTTGATAGCCCCTGATGAAATTAGCCGATATCCTCAAGGACTCAAATTATAAGCTGTCGCAGTTTGCGATCGCTGAAATTGAGCAGTTAGAGCAGACGATTACTCTCAAGCGACCAAAAACGGTGATGTTCCTTATACGGTTTGTTTGGTGCGCTAAAAGGCGATTAAGTTAACGCCAGAGGAGGCAATCCGGCAACTATATTTACGGGTTTTGAGCGATCGCTTGCACTATCCCCTCGGTCGCATTCAAGTTGAGTATGGGGTGAACTTTGGGCGAGAAGTGAAACGGGCAGACATCGTGGTAATGGACAAAGACCGTCCCAACACGGTTTATATGCTCGTGGAGCTAAAGAAACCAAAGCTGAAGGATGGGAAAGACCAGCTGCGCTCTTACTGCAATGCCACAGGTGCGCCCATCACAGTCTGGACGAATGGCGATCAAATTTCTTACTACCAGCGCAAAGACCCCAATTATTTTGAAGATATTCCGGGGCTACCCAATGCGAATCAAACCCTGGCAGATATTCTCCAGATCAAGTTCACCCTGGAAGACTTGATCGCCAATGACAAGTTGGTCAAGGAGAATAAATCCCTCAAGACCTTAATCGAAGAAATGGAAGATGAGGTACTAGCAAATGCTGGGGTGGATGTATTTGAGGAACTGTTTAAGCTGATTTTCACCAAGCTCTATGATGAGTGGTATTCTGGGCAGGGCAACCGCCGATCAACCCGTTCTCTGGAATTTCGCAATACGGGACAGACAGAAGCCGCACTGAAAACTAAGATTCAGGATCTCTTCGACAAAGCTAAGAAGAAGTGGGAAGGGGTGTTTAGCGAAGATGCCAAAATTAGCCTCACGCCGTCTCACCTGTCGGTCTGTGTGTCGTCGTTGGAAAATGTGAAGCTGTTTAACTCCAACCTGGATGTGATCGATGAAGCCTTTGAGTATTTGATCAACCAGAGCAGCAAGGGCGAAAAGGGACAATTTTTTACGCCGCGCTATGTAATTGATCTGTGCGTGAAAATGCTCAACCCGCAAGAGGATGAGTATATGATTGATACGGCTGCGGGATCATCGGGGTTTCCGGTGCATACGATTTTTCATGTGTGGCGGCAAATTTTAAATGATGAGGGATTGCAAGCGAGTCATTTGTTTTCGCTGGAAGATAAGCCGCCCCGGTGCAAAGAGTATGTTGAAGACAAGGTGTTTGCGATCGACTTTGATGAAAAAGCGGTGCGGGTGGCGCGGACGCTGAACCTGATTGCGGGGGATGGGCAAACAAATGTGTTGCACCTGAACACCCTGGACTATGAACTGTGGGATGAAGTCACCGAGCAAGAGGCTTGGCAACTCAGTCAAATATGTATAATCAGAAGCGGTACGACTCCACCAGATAGAGATGAAAATCTAAAAGAAGGAGTGGTACTACTAAAGACTAATGACATTAGAAATAATGTTCTAACAAATAACAATATAGAAAATTATTTTTTTATTGACGAGACAATTAACACCCGCATGAAAAATACGCAGCTTCAAGCAGAGGATATATTAATAAATATTGTGGGTGCTACGACTGATGTTATTGGACGTGCAGCTTTTGTGTCTGACGATTTTCCAAAAGCTAATATCACTCAAGCAATGAGCTTATTAAGGATTAAAGATAGGAAATTTATTGATCCTTGTTATTTGTTTTCATTTTTAAGTGGTTTTTACGGAAACCAGCAGGTTAGGAGAATTGCTCGACCTACAGGGCAATACAATATGAACCTTGTGGAAGTTGGCTCTATAAAACTGCCTGTTATAAACTTTAATTTTCAGAGAAAGATTAGAGGTTTAGTTACTCAATCCCGTACTTTAGTTGAAAGCTCTAAGAAAATTTATTCTGAAGCTGAGGATTTGCTGTTGTCGGAGCTTGGCTTGAAAGACTGGCAACACACGGAAGAAACCGTTGCCGTCAAGAGTTTTGCTGAGTCATTCCTGTCCTCCGGTCGTCTTGATTCTGAACACTATAACCCGAAGTACGATCAAGCTGTAGAAAAACTCAATAGTCTGAATCCTATAAAAATTATTCATCTTGAAGATATTTTAATAGATATCACCAATGGTCATACTCCTTTAAGACATGATTTGAGTATTGGAGATGTAAAATTTTTAACTGCCGAACATATTCATGATTTCAAAATAAATTATGAAACGCAAAAACGTATTTTAATATCTCATCATCAAACCGAATTAAAACGAACACATCTGAATAATGGAGATATTTTGATAACGATCAAAGGGAGAGTCGGAAATGCAGCAGTTGTTGAAAACCTAAATCAATTAGTCAACATTAATCAAGATGTAGCATTGTTACGCCTAAAATTTGGGTTTAATCCTTACTATTTAGTAGGATTTCTCAATTCTCAGCTAGGAAAACTACTGATTGAAAAAGCATCCACTGGACAAATTAATCCATTTTTAAGCCTCAGAGCTTTGAGAAAGTTGAGCATCCCAATTTTTGCTGAAAGTAGAATGCAAGAACTTGGAATTTTAATTAAATCGAAAGTCGAGGATTTTCATCAAGCTGAACTAAAATCCAAACAATTGCTAGAAATTGCTAAAACAGGAGTAGAACGAGCGATAGAAACCGATGAAGCGACAGCCACAATTTGGATAAACCAGCAACTTGAAGCCTTGGGCATTAATCTAACCACGACCACTTAACATACTGGAGTAGCAATGAAAGCACTTAAAGTCATGGCAACGATCAATGAGGAGGGACAACTAACCTTAGATCATCCTCTCACAACAGATAAAAACAGCCGTGTAGAAGTCATTGTTTTAATCCTAGATGAAGAAACCCCAGATGAGGCATCTCAGGCAGAAATTTTAGCAGATTTCCGGCAAGCTTGGCACGAAGCCATGACTGGGCAAACTATCCCGGTGGCTCAACTTTGGGAAGGTCTTGAAGATGGTTGATCAGCCTTTGATTCAAGTTCAAGCTTCGCCAACGTTTAAACGAAATATACGCGCTCTTGCTAAAAAATATCGCAGTATCCGGAATGACATACAACCTGTTATCGAACAACTTCAGCAGGGAGAGTTGCCAGGAGATCAAATACCTGGTGTTGGTTATGCAATCTTCAAGTTGAGAGTCCGAAATAGCGACGCTCAAAAAGGTAAAAGTGGCGGCTATCGTCTGATTTATTACGTCAAAACAGCAACTGGAATCATTCTACTGACTGTTTATACCAAATCTGAACAAGTTGATATTGCAGCAAAGGATATTCAGAGCATCATTGCAGAATATGAGCAACAGACAATCAATGATGAAGAAAGGGATATATAAACAACTGCTGGAAATTGCTAAAACAGGAGTAGAACGAGCGATAGAGACTGATGAAGCGACAGCCACAATTTGGATAAACCAGCAACTTGAAGCCTTGGGGGTAAAACTGACATGATTGCTCAACCTGAGACAAAACACTACACCGTTGAAGAGTACCTGGAACTTGAAATTGCCTCCGATATCCGCAACGAATACCGTGATGGAGAAATTGTCCCTATGACAGGTGGAACCCCAGACCATAATGATATTACCAGCAACCTTGTGGCTATCCTGAAAGCCACATTGCGGGGAAAGCCATACCGTGTATTTATCCTGGATCAACGACTCTGGATTCCCGGTGCAAATCTCTATACTTACCCTGATGTGATGGTTCTGCCCAAGCCCTTAGAACTTCAAACTGGACGCAAAGATACCGTGGTGAACCCCTGCTTTATTGCTGAGGTATTGTCTAAGTCCACCCAAAACTACGATCGCGGCGAGAAATTTGTTGCCTATCGTAAAATTCCTACCTTCCAAGAATATTTGCTGATCGATCAATATCGCATACACGTTGAGCATCATGTCAAAACAGCCGCTCATCAGTGGCTATTTTCAGAATACGACGATCCAACTGTCACCCTTTCTTTGAGTACCTTTGAGTTGCAAATTCAAATTGCAGAACTTTACGAAAATATTGATTTTTCAACTGTTTGAGTTGAACGTCCAATTAACATACTTGAAGATGACTATTTTGAAATTGTGGAAAGCTTTGCAACCATCTGAGTCCGAGATGAAACCTCAAGTTTGCGAAACATCCTTTTTAAAGCTTGCTTGACAGAGTTTTCAGTAATCCAAAGTTCAGTACTAATTTCTGCATTGGTTTGTCCTTGAGCCACCAAGTTAGCAATTTGCTTTTCACGAGGTGTTAAACGCTCTGTCTGTGATAGTAGTGGATGTTGGGATTGCGCTATTGCTACCCAAGTAGAAATGTGCAGACAAAGCGCACTCAAATCTGTGAGATTTTGTGAATCGAATGTAGGCATTCCTTGCTGACGTGTAAAACCTACCACACCAACTAACTGCCCATTGCTGACAATTGGCCCTGCCATAACGTGCCAGTGATCGGCACGAGGACAAATCAACCTCCATGTCTTAGGCTCTACTACTAAACCTTCATGAACAGGGGCATGGTGTTCTAGCAAGTAGCGGGCAACTGGATTGTGTTGGGGTGATAATGCAATTTGCAGTGCTTTTTGGAACTTGCTGTCAAGTAGAGAAATTTGAGCAAAGAAAAACAGCCCACATCGTGTAGCTGAAAAATATTCACTCATTTCTGCGCGTATGTGCGATCGCAACGCCTCTTCATCTTTAGCTTGAGCAATTTCATGAAATAGAGCTTTTAAGGCAATCATGATTGGCAAATTGTACACTTTCGAGGTCTAGGCGCAGTATGGCAACCAGACCTATCCTAGCCTTTGTCACATCAAGTTTTTCCACTTTTTTGCTTTTTTGATTACCTAAGCATGACTCTAAATTCTGGCATTGATGATACACAAACATCCGGGCGCTGGATTCAAATCGTTTTTTTTATCGCAGTAGTGCTTTTCAATCTCTGTTTAGCAACCCAAATATTTAGTGTTGGACTGGCTTACTTTTACAACTCTGATTGGTGGAACCTACATATTTGGCTCGTGCGAGGATATAGCGGACTCTCACTAATTTTGTTGATTTGGGTGTTTCTGATGCCTTTTCCTCCCAGAGTCCAGAACCTGACAGCAAGTATCCCAGTGTTGCTGGGACTGCAATTTCTCACAATTCACTTGAAGACTTCTTTTCCTTTAGCTGTCTTTCATCCACTCATCGGCTTTTCTTTATTTTCTATTTCCACAACCCTAGTTCATCGGACATCGCAGATTGTATTTCCCAACCATAACCAAGATTAAATAGGTAAATTTCAATTCTTTTAGCGCTATTACAGGAGAAATAACAATGTCTCAATATGCTCATCCATCCGTTCTTGTTGATACTCAATGGCTGGAAAATCATCTCAACGATCCAAACGTCCGCATTATTGAAGTGAATATAAGTCCAGAACCGTACAAAAATGCTCACATCCCTGGTGCTGTCTTCTGGAACATCTTTACAGACTTACTATTGCCCGATTTGAAACTTAATTTGAATGCGATCGCTTTTGAGAGGCTGATGGCACGTTCAGGTATCACAAATAACACAACAGTGATTGCTTATGGCAGTTATCCTGGAACTGGAGCCTGGATTTTCTGGCTTTTGCAAGTCTTTGGGCATGAAAATGTAAAAGTTCTCAATGGTGGCTACCAGAAATGGAAGTCAGAAGCTCGTCCACTAGCAACTGAGTTATCCACGTTTGCTTCTACTGATTACCATACTAGAGGTATTGATGCTCATCTGCGAGTATTACACAATGAAGTTCAGGCTTCGATTGGTAGAAGCGAGCGCGTGTTGCTAGATGTCCGAACAATTCAAGAATATTCTGGTGAGTGGTTTTTCGATCAACCACCAAAAGAAGGTCAACTCACTGGACATATTCCAGGTGCAGTGCATCTTGAGCATCTCTTAACTTTCAATGAGGATGGCACTTTTAAATCATTCAAGGAATTGAAAAATCTTTATGACAGTAAGGGCATTACGGCTGATAAGGAAGTGTTTCCCTACTGTACTATCGGTGCGCGTTCTGGATATATCTGGTTTGTGTTGAAGTATTTATTAGGTTATCCGAACGTTCGCAATTACGATGGCTCTTGGAATGAGTGGAGTCGTCTACCTGATGTAGCTATAGAGAAATAGTGAGCTATTATTCGCAAATAATACCAATAACCACACCTTTACAGACGGACACCACTACCATTATCAAGATTAAAATCTCTTAACCTTTCGTTACAATCAAGATATCGAGAAGGACGAAAACAAACCTCTCGAAGCTGAAATTAAAGGTGAACGACATGAATGGCACAATTCGCGTTGGTAATCTCTTCGGAATTCCCTTCTATATCCATCCGTCATGGTTTTTAGTTCTGGGTTTGGTAACTTGGAGCTATAGCAGTGGACTGGCGGCACAATTTCCCCAATTATCTGCGGGATTAGCTTTGCTACTGGGATTGATGACAGCGCTGATGTTATTTGCCTCTGTCGTCGCCCATGAATTAGGACACAGTTTCGTTGCGATTCGTCAGGGTATTGATGTCAAATCTATCACTCTGTTTATATTTGGCGGTTTAGCTAGTTTAGAAAAAGAGTCGAAAACCCCAAGTGAGGCTTTTTGGGTGGCGATCGCAGGGCCTTTAGTTAGTTTCCTACTGTGCGGTATCGTTACAGTAATTGGTGTTACTACTACTGCATCAGGGCCGTTAGCTGCAATTCTTGGTGTTCTTGCTTCTGTTAACTTGGCATTAGCCCTATTTAACCTGATTCCTGGCTTGCCATTAGATGGTGGAAATATACTCAAAGCTATCGTTTGGAAAGTTACAGGTAATCCTTATAAAGGCGTAACCTTTGCTAGTCGAGTTGGACAAATCTTTGGTTGGGTAGCAATTATTTCAGGTGTACTTCCCCTAGTATTCTTTGGCAACGCCGGTAACTTCTGGAACTTGTTAGTTGGCTTCTTCTTGTTACAAAATGCTGGTAATTCGGCTCAATTTGCCAGAGTGCAAGAAAAACTCACAGGTTTGACTGCTGAAGATGCTGTAACTCATGACAGCCCGATTGTATCTGGTAATCTTAGCCTGAGAGAGTTTGCCGATGAGCGAGTCATCAGTGGGCAAAACTGGCATCGGTTCTTAGTGACTGATGATGATGGACAATTAGTAGGTGCGATCGCAGTTGATAATTTACGAAATGTACCAACAGCATTGTGGTCAGAAACTCAAGTAAAAGAAGTCATGCGACCAATTACCGAATCTACCACAGTCCAATCAGATCAACCTCTGCTAGAAGTCATACAGTTACTCGAAGAACAAAAGCTATCTGTGCTTCCTGTAATTCGTAAGAACGGCGTTCTAGTTGGAATTTTAGAAAAAGCTGCAATTATCCAGCTACTTCAAAGTCGAACTCAACCAAACCCTGCATAGTTTATTGACACTCTCCCACCAAGCTAGGCTTTGGTGGGAGATTCTGGTTTCACAGAAACAGGAGTATCTCAGTCCATAGTTAACTTAAGCCTTGGCGAATAGAATTCGCAGCAGCTACACAGGCAAAGTCCGCCTCCGCGGACTAAGGCCAAATCAAAGTTTTGAAACCCACGGAGGTGGGTTTTGTTTGTGTAGACGCGGTTTCTAACCGCCGATTTCGCGTTAAGTTGACTACAAATAATTTGGGATAATTTATTTTTTACAAATCCCCAAAATCAAAATTTAATAGTATTTATATACTACTGAACTGATACCATCACTAAATTTTACTTGCATTAATAGATAAACTCCTATTTAATTTAATACAAGTCTAGTTTCAGACAGGGAGCAAGGGGTGATGGATACACGAGTTCAGACTTATGCATCTACTCAGTCTTTCAAATCACGTAAAAAATTACCTTTATCACCTAGTACCAGAAAAAGCTGGGTTCAAATATTAACAACGCTATTCATAACCTTTTTGATTGTTGGCGGTGTAGCTTACCTAGAAAATGAGCAGAAAAAAGATAAGTGTGAATATAAATTTAATATATCCACAATTATTTGTCTGGTTTCGGATTCTAAATTGTTAGGACAACTTCAAAATATTGGTGTGCTTTCCGCAGCACTTTTATTTTTCTGGGATACTTTTGATAGAAAAAAACAATTAGAACGTCAAGCTTGGCAGTTGATAGATAGCGCTCAAGGTTCAGAAACAAGTGGCGCAAGAAGACAAGCAATTGAGGACTTATATCAAGAAGGCGCTGATATCACAGGACTTGATGCAGATGGCGCAGACTTAAGAGGAATAAACTTAAGTGGCGCTGATTTAACAGGAGCCAGTTTTAAAAATGCGATTTTAGAAGGAGCTAATTTTGAAAGAGCAATTTTAACAACAGCTAATTTTGAAGGAGCAAATCTCCGGGGCGCAAACTTTAAAAAAGCTACTCTTTTGGTAACAAATTTTACCAGAAGTAATTTAACTACATTAGTAATTGATAATGCACCATCAAAAACTGATTTCCGGGATGCAAATTTAGGTTGGGCTATATTTAATGAAGCTCAACTAGTCGAAGCTATTTTTGGAATAGATAAATCAGAAACACAAAATAAAGCACAACAGTATCTAGGAAGGGAAACAAAATTAAATAGAGCAAGATTTTGGGATGCTGATCTTACGAATACAAACTTAAAAGAGGTCGATATTGCTGATACTAGGTTTGGTGGTGCAGAATTTAGTGATGTAAAATCTGTTAACTCTGTTAACGCAAAAAAAGTAGATATCCATGTAATCTCACAAGCGAAGAATTATACAAGCGCTTATTATGGAAAAGATTTTTGTGATACTAATAATTTTGGAAATGAAGATAAAGACTATTACAAATATAAAAAAGAGCGACAATCAAAAGCTCAACAAATATTAGAGGTTATACAGTATATTACTAATAATAAATCAGCCGTAGATGAAAATGCTGATTTATGGACATTGCTCACACTTTTAAGAGATTTTATTAAAGACTCAGATGATCCATGTGTTAATAATAATTTACTCAAACAAGTTTTGAAAGTAGAAGATGCTATCACCAAATCAGTTGGTCTTGATAAAGAAGGTTCAGACTGGATTAAAAAGAGTCAACAGGAAGGGGAAGATAATGACGACAAGTTTAAAAGTATAAAAAAAATACTAGAGCGTGATTGATTAAGGCTTACGCAAAATTATACATATCATATTGAGTGAGTAAAAGCTCATAGAGTGCGTCTCCGTGGTCGTTAGGCTCAAATACCGTTCAGTTAAGGGTAATTTTAGGTTGGGTTTCACTTTTTTCAAGCCAACAAAACCATAAAAATGTTGGGTTTATTTCCTCAAACCAACCTACGCAGTTCAAAGTTTTTAATTATAGCTGAACCATATTTCGTTATGCTCAAAATGACAATTATTTTTTTACTTCTCCTGCCGCTCATTCTCTTATGTAGCACACCTTTTAGTCTCTGTATGGCCAGCCTGGCAAAGCGCTACATCCCTTCATGTGATGTTTATAATTAATATTTTCATTTTCTGTCAAAGCGAATTTATTTATTAATATTTTTAGGCGTTCACATGTATTAAGTGTATACTTGGTAGACTTGGAATCACCACAAATTTTCAAAAGCTCACCAAGCTCGTTTAACTCTTCGCTAAGAACCCTATCACCCTTTTCGATTTTTTCTACTAATTCCCGTCCTTCCCTTGCTTTATTTTCACATTCATTTTTCTCGTTTTCCAAAAAATCTATAGCAAGTTTCGCTATTTCTTCTTTGGTTCTAAGACCAACATCCTTAATTTCATTCGATGAAATAATTTCCCAATAAACTTCGTTCAATTTATCTATATTACCTCGATGTGTTTTAGCTAATTTACCCCACTTATTCGCTCTACCATTCCATTCTTTAACCTCTGATTTTAGAATATCTATTGTAATTGACATATTTTTAACCTCAATAAATTAAAACCTACGACAGCAAAAAATAGTTCAGCTAAAACAGTCAGATTTGTTAACAGCGAAGAAGTATAGGTATTTGATGTAATGGTGCTACTTAATTGTTAGAAATTTTTCTCGTAGTAATCTTATAATTTACGTATATTAAAGTCACTTCCATAAACTAGGAAGAAAAATAAATTTGACTGAAAGATTTATTGTGTAAGCTTTGTGTGGCGAAGAAAGTTAAAGCTTTGCTGGTCTAGGAAAAGTTGTAAACATCACACAGACTTAGCTCATATTAAAATGTCAAGTAAAATTTACGCATTTTTAAAGCTCTAAGTTCTATCTGAACTTGGGCTTTTTGTTTTTGTGCTGAGTTTTTGTCAAGCAAAAACTTGTTATCTGTGTTACACGCATTTGCGTAAACAAGATTTCAGGTTGGAACTCATGCTACAAAATAAGTCACAACAGCAATGCCTTGAACTTTTAGAAAAAATTCGTTGGGATGGATTACCAAAATGTCCCTATTGCGGTTCTACTAATTCCACCAACATCAAGAAAGAAAACAGATACCATTGTAATTACTGTTTTAATTCTTACAGCGTTACCGTAAATACGCTGTTTCACAAGACTCATGTGGACTTATATAAGTGGTTTACAGCTATCGACCTAGTTCTCAAGTCTCAAAAAAATATTACTGTTCTTGACCTAGCTGCTAAAATTCAAGTCAATAAAAATACAGCATCTTACATGATTACCCGCATTTCTAAAGCAATGTCTGAAGAACCAGAGTTACTTCAGAAACTCTTAGATGGCAATATTTATTAACTTTATTAACAGCCTAAATTCCAATACGGTTCAGTTAAGCATTTCTTTCTTCTCTTTGCGTCCTACCCTGCGGGAAGCCACTTCTCTACGAGACGCTCCGCGAACGTGTCTATGCGTCCTTTGCGGTTCGTAAAAAAACTGACTTTGGCAAAGAGTTTAACCTTAACTGAACTGTATTATCTGCAAACTTTCTAGGCGCAATTTTTCTGGATGCTTTTGTAATTTGGCTCAATTGATGACACGCCCTAAAATATACCCCGTTGCCAAGTTAATTGTTTTGTAGTCTCATCCCAATGCCAGCGTAATAAGTTAGCGGATTGACTCTTAAAAATTCCTGGTAAACCAATCGCTTTTCTAGGTGCATTAGTAGCTAAAGCGATCGCACTTTCTACGTCACAAATTCCCCACTTCACCAAATTCTGCACTCCCACCAATAAAGGTAAAGTCGTCCCCGACAAAGTGCCATCGGCTAATCGTGCTGTACCGTTTTTAACTTCAATTTGCCGACTGTCCCAAGGATACACCCCATCAGGTAGCCCCAGAGGAGAAAGGGCATCGCTGACGAGAAACAGCCCTTGTTCTTGATAGCTAGCGCGAAGCAAAATTTGTAGCATCATGGGCGAAACGTGTTCACCATCAGCAATAAAACCACACATTACATCAGGATCGATAATTGCTGCCCCTAATAATCCTGGTTCTCGGTGATGTAATGCTGGCATAGCATTGAAAGCATGAGTTACCATCGTTGCACCTTGTTCAAAGGCATGTTGTGCTTGAGCAGATGTTGCCTGAGAATGCCCTAAACTGACAGTAATTCCCAGAGAACGCAAATATGGAATTACTTCGCCAGTGAAATCTAACTCCGGTGCTAAAGTGATGACTTTCACAACATGGGCATAATCACCCAAAACCCACTTTACCTGATCCATTGTCAGAGGTAACAGGTACTCTGCTGGGTGTGCGCCGCGCTTTTGAAAATTCAAAAATGGCCCTTCTAGATGTACTCCCAGAATCTTGGCACCTGCTGGTTGACTGGGGAGAACTTCAGCAATAATAGCAAGCGATCGCTGAATATTTTCTACTGAAGTTGTCACAAGTGTCGGTAAAAATCCATCTACCCCAACATCCCATAAAAATTGTGAGATTTTCTGGAGCTTATGAGCATTTTCAGCCGTTAAATCAGGAAATGCCAATCCCAAAGCACCATTAATTTGTAAATCAACGCCACCCAATGAAATCCAGTCGCCAGCAACGTTTATTAAAGATGCACGGCTGCGTGCTTCTACTGTACCCATTGGCAAGATTTGCTCAATTATGCCCTCTTCATCAACCAAGAGCATTTGCAAATCTTTGTAACCAGGCACTCTAGCATTGATAATATCTACAGGATTTTGTGTCGCTTGGGTCATCACACTGAACTAGAAGAAAGATAAATCTGATTTTAGATGCAACCAACATCAATCAATGAGATGATAAATCGGCATAACCTAGCTTCCATAAGCTAGCTCCAATAATTTTGAATTTTAAATTTTGAATTTTTAATTATTATGACTCCCCTAGTTGGTATTATCATGGGCAGCGATTCTGATTTGCCCACCATGAAAGACGCGATCGCAGTTTGTGACGAATTTGGCGTTGAGAGCGAAGTGGCGATCGTTTCTGCTCACCGTACCCCAGAACGGATGGTACAATACGCTCAACTTGCACACCAACGCGGTATTAAGGTGATTATTGCCGGTGCCGGTGGTGCTGCACATCTGCCTGGAATGGTAGCGTCTTTAACACCACTTCCTGTTATTGGTGTTCCTGTAGTCACCAGGAACTTACAAGGTGTAGATTCTTTGTATTCTATTTTACAAATGCCTGCGGGTATTCCTGTAGCAACAGTGGCGATCGGTAATGCCAAAAATGCCGGACTTTTAGCAGTACAAATACTGGCAACTCAACAACCAGAATTGCTAGAAAAAGTGCAGCAATATCGCCAAACCCTATGTGAATCAGTAATTGCAAAGCAAGAAAAGCTAGAACAACTAGGCTATGAGCAATATTTAAAGCAAATGCTTTAGATAATTCGTAATTCGTAATGACGCTCCTGCGTCGCTAACGTAATCCGTAATTCGTTAAGAAATATTAACAATACAGCAGAGGACATAGAAAATAAGCATATCCAATTCCCCATTCCCCATTCCCCAATGCCAATCAAATTCCAACATTGAAGCGATCGCTCCAGAATCAATGCAGCATTCTGAAGTATCTTTATCCTGAGACCTTAGTCGAAAATTTAGAGTGCAACATTCATGTGCCAATTGCTCGGAATGAATTGCAATGTTCCAACGGATATTTGCTTTTCTTTTGAAGGGTTTTCTGCACGGGGAGGAAGAACAGATCATCATAGCGATGGTTGGGGCATTGCTTTCTTTGAAGGGAAGGGATGTCGGATGTTTTTAGATGCCCAACCTTCTGTTGCTTCTCCAGTAGCAGAGTTGGTGCGGAGTTATCCCATCCATTCAACCCATGTCATAGCCCATATCCGTAAAGCTACCCAGGGTGAAGTTGCCCTACACAACTGCCATCCTTTCCGCAGAGAATTGTGGGGTCAGTATTGGGTATTTGCTCACAACGGTAATTTGCCAAATTTTGATCCAGAAAATTTGGGCTTTTATCAAGCCGTAGGTGATACAGATAGTGAAAAAGCATTCTGTATGATGCTAGAAACATTGCGATCGCGTTTTCCTGATGGTAAACCTGATATCAAGAAACTGTACCCTGTACTAAAACAAATTAGTGATGCAATTGCAGAAATAGGTATATTTAATTACTTATTATCTGATGGAGAACACTTTTTTGCTCATTGTTCAACTAACCTCAGCTACATTGTCCGTCAAGCGCCCTTTGCAGCTGCCCATTTGATCGATCAAGACATGACCGTAGATTTTCGGGAAGTGACTACCGAACGCGATCGCGTTGCTGTCATTGCTACTACTCCCCTGACTGACAACGAAGTTTGGACAAAAATTCAACCGGGAGAATTACTAGTTTTTCAGGATGGGCTGCCACTGAAAATATGTATTTAGCTAAAAATGCGTCCTGTTGGCGAATTCAAAAATTCACCAAAAATTTTCCCATTTAGATAGTTTCTAGATGGGTTTTGTTTTCCATAGTAATATACGGGATGCGGGAAACTCAGTCTTTAATTTCACCAGGAGAGTCTAGTTAATTGGCTAAACAGCGACTCGACACACTATTAGTAGAGCTAAATTTATGTTCTTCTCGCGCCTTGGCACAAAGGTTAATTCAGGCGGGGGAAGTGACTGTTAATCAGCAGTTAGTTGATAAACCTGGTACGGAAGTTGATATTTCGGCTCAAATAAATATTAAAGAGCGATCGCCTTTTGTTTCTAGAGGCGGTGAAAAACTTTCCAAAGCTTTGTCAGTATTTGCCATCCCTGTAGCAGAGCGTATTTGTTTAGATGGTGGGATTTCTACAGGTGGTTTTACTGATTGTCTCTTGCAAGCTGGAGCAAAACAAGTTTACGGCATTGATGTCGGTTACGGGCAAGTTGACTGGCGGTTGCGAAATGATTCGCGGGTGATTTTGCGAGAACGTACCAATTTACGGCAACTACGACCAGAGGAGTTATATAGCGAAAACGATCCGATTCCTGATTTGGCGGTGGTTGATGTATCGTTTATTTCTTTAACTAAAATTCTGCCTGCTTTGTGGCAACTAACTCAAGCTAACCGAGAAGCTGTGTTGTTAGTCAAGCCACAGTTTGAAGTTGGCAGATCCCGTGTGGGTAAAAAAGGTGTTGTGCGAGATCCAAACGACCAAGCTGATGCTATTTTCCAGGTGTTGCAAGCAGCCCACGAATTAGGATGGAAATACAAAGGCTTAACTTGGTCGCCGATCACTGGCCCGGCTGGGAATATCGAATATCTTTTGTGGTTGGGAATGGAAAGTGAAATACTATTACCTGATTTAGAGGCAATTAAGCAAATAACGCAATCAGCAACAACTGATTTACGGAAAAGTTAAACGTCGTAGATTAGACATTCTACGGAAGCTGGATGGCGATCGCAATAGTTTTCTAAAGAGTTTTTCTTGGCTTTTGCTTGCTGCTGATCGGCTTTCTCAGCTTGCAACTCTTCCACAATGTCCCAGGCTACGGCACAACCCGCAGAATCGCTGCCATTTAGCTCACAAGTTGTACGAGCTTCAGTAATGGCTTCAGTAATGGCTTCTTCAAGATTTGCTGCACCAGCAGTTTCAAATGAGTTTAGGGTAGTTGTCATGATCCTTTCACCTTTAATTTACGCAGATAGATATTAGGGGATAGAGGATAGTTTTTTCTATAACCTTTTCCCTGTAACCTGTTCCCTCAATCTTGCATCCCAAATTCGAAATCTCAGTCAATTGTCAGAAGAGCTTGATAGAAGTTCATAAACACTTGTAAACAGTAACAAATGCTTAACAGAATTTATTTATTCTCAATATTTTATGCCTAGCTCTTGTCGCAAACGATACAGAATTGTATTCTGATCGACTTGAGAGAGAATTTCTTGAATTACACTGCTAGCGCCCAACTGTCCCCAAGTGCAGCCTTTTTCGAGATACACCTGAGCGGCTTTGCCAACGGAGTATGAACCATAACCAGCGATACCAGCTTGAGCGATCGCACTCCCAGCTAAAGCAGTAATATTGCTGGGATTGTCAGCACTGGTTATTGCAGCAGTAGTTTTACCTAAACCCAGAAGAAAACTACTACCTAGTTCCCCCAGTAGCAAGCCACCAGAACTAAATAAAATCGTTTTTAAAATTTTTCCGGCTTCATAGCTAGTCATCGGCAAACCATATAATCTAGCTAGAGCGCGAATTAAAGCTAAATCGGCAACAGTTCCGCCCAGGATATCTAAGAAAGCGATGGGATTGAGCATTACTGCCAAAGCTTTGTATTTGGTAAATTGCCAAATAATATCTTCAGCTTCTTGTTCGCGTAAATCGACGGTTTTTTGAGCGATCGCGGCTTCTGCATCCCGTGCTTGGATGAGGGCATTTAAAGCCAGAAGCGATCGCCCTTCCCGATTCAGAATGTTCAGAATCGTCTCTTTAAGTTCGTCTACTTGCGGTGGTGGTGTCTCCCATTCATAACTGACACGCCCATCAGGCCACTCAACCCGCACTTCCATTGCTGCTGGTTCCGCCGCCACCATGACAATTTCATCAGGTAATAGAGGCTTTGCTTCAGAATGTCCAGCACCCAATTGTTGCAAATTTTGGTAAATCGCTCCCCGGTCTGTATCTGGGTAAAGATCGATTTTGTTAAATACTAAGATCAGGGGTTTTTGCGATCGCCGCAATTCTAGCAGTGCCTGATACTCAGTGCGCGTGATATCACCAGACACAACAAACAAAATCAAATCCGCCTGATGCACAACTTCTCGTGCCATATCCGCCCGTGACTCACCCTCAATTTCATCTAATCCTGGGGTATCAATTAACTCTACTAATACCTTACCTCCTGGCTGCCAACGCACCGAACGGGGCCATTGAGTGACACCGTTTAGGGGCCCAGTTTGCAAAATTTTGTCTCCCAGTAAAGCATTTAAAACTGCTGACTTACCACGACTCACCAAACCAAAAGCGGCAATTCTAATCACGTTAGAGTCCAGCTTGTTGAGTGTAGAGTTCAAAGCTTCCAATTCTGGTTTTAACAAACCTGCCAATTCTGGGTTAGATGACAACTGTCCTGATTTGCGGAGATATCCATACCAAGACAGTGCTTGTCTGAGACTAGCGCGGGCACGATTTAAATGAGTTTCTTGCAGATTTCGCACAAAGTTAGGTTGATTCAAGATTTGACAAACAACAGGCTACATATCCATTTTGATCTAATTTCATCAGATGCTCAAAACATGCTCAAACTAAAAAGGCTCTAAAGGGGCTAATCACAGCATAAACCCCTCCTGCTGTAGAAGGGGTGAATGTATCTTATTTAATTCAGAGACCCTTTCCTGGGTCGCTATATAAGTTTTCTTCAGCTAGCCCAGCTTTCTCAGCCAGCTTTTCCTCATATTCCTTTTTTAAGTGCTCATACTCAGGGAACTTCTGCAATAACTCTTCACTATGAGTTTTATGTTTAATGCAGTATCTTATAGCATCTTCTTTTAATTCTTGCCAAACACTTTTCATAATCAATCTCTATTAATTAACTAAATTTTGTGTAATAGCCTTTAACCTCCTAAATATTTACATATATCAAGCGAAGTATATAGAATGTAAATTTAATAGTGTATGCTTACAAAGTTAAACTTCAGCTAATATTATCAGGTTCTAAAATTACAGAACTAGAGTTATATTGACCTTGGAGTAGCCTGCATTTTATACCACACAAAGATACCTGAACTGTAGTTGCAGCAATGTGTTGACCCTTGTAAGGTAAGCTGGTAAGATGTCTAATTCAGGTAACAGTTAAGTAACTTTTAGGTAGTAGTAAACTTGAAACTGAAGTCATCTCAAAATAGTCATCTATTGTTAGAGGGGCTAATAGTTAGCTTATCTAATAATTAATGTACGAAGCAATATTAGATAGAAAACTGAGACTGAAGTTATCTGGGCTGTGTTTTCTTCAGGTTCAGGGATAGGGAGATAACTATTCAAAATACCTAATCAGATTTCTAGTGCCAGTTATCTCCTTATAGTTTCCCTTGTAGTTGTCTCTCTTCTCTCCTATATATGTAAGAGCCGCCCAAAGTTCAGTAGTATTTATACTCAGGGAAACTATACTTGCAGTGATCGCACATTGGAGATGGCTTACCCTTGGTAACTCACTAAGCAATTAAATTAAGAAAGATTAGAGGTTAACCTGTCTTGGGGCTGCTTATTCTATATGTAGCCGCACTAAAGTTAACGTTCAACCATCCTTAAGAAATGGGCCGTACCCTTTGGTGCTTTACACAGTTAAACTACAACTCATCTGCAGATGGGAGTTACTGCTGTGTGACTGTTGGTATACATCATAACCCTCAAAAGTAGGAATAACTAGAGTGACAAAGCTAAATTTGTAACCTATACTGAAGCCAGCACGTGCTTGCTTAATTGTTAGGTCAAACATTCAGTAACTGTATTTGCGAAAGGCTCTTAAGGGTACAACTAGCGAATACATCCAATAAGTCAAACTCAGACGAAAGGCTCTTAGGAGTACTACTAGTCTGAGAGGTAAACTATTGGCTATTGAATAGGATTAGCCTGATGATGTGGCACTCCCTAAGTTTAATAATCTAGTTTCTCTTAGCCTGTCACTAATAGAGAGATTTCTATTAGGTTAGTGGGTATTAAAAAATTGTAGTATCTTCTAAGTAATATAATGTATTATGACCTTGTTCTAAGTAAATAGGGGCATTTACTAATGGGTAAATATATTTCTCTAAATAATGAGTGGATTATTGATATCTCAGAAATACAATCAGTTCATTTTGAAGTTGAACAAATATATTTTATTGAGGAAGGAACTAAAACTGCTGAGCGCTATACTAAAATTACTGGAAAACAAGTACCTAAAATTGACTTAAATCTGGGCTTCGATATGGACTCAAAGTTGGGTGTAAAATATTATGACAAGATTACAATTGAGTTAAAAGGGGAAAGAAAATTAATTATAAAGGATTTTGATTTAAGCCCAGTAAAGAACCATATCATCTCTCAGCTTGGTGGAGTAATCACAACCTTTGAATGTGCTGAGGTTAGTTATACAGAAGTTAGCAAATCTTTAACTATTGATGGAGATTTAGACATTGAAGCTAAACTTAAAACTGGTGATTATCCTTTGGATTTAGGCTTGTCTTGGTCAAGTGATAGTAGTGACCCTATTGATGTTAAATTAAGTGATTGAGTCTATTATTGGGCTGCTGATTTTAGATTTCTTAGCCTGCGATCGCACCACATATTCCTTGATTTATGGAGGCTGAAACTTCAGTGAGCATAAATACTTGTAATATAACTTCAGTGTTTCTTCTCTGACAAGGTAGCTATTATATATAGTAGCTTGAGATAGAAGTTCTGAACTTAGGGATTAAAATGAAAAGTTCTTATATTGAACATTCTATTGGTATGTTTTCGCAAGCTATAGAACATTATAAAAAAGAGGGAGCAACAGTTTTAGATAATACTTATTCAGATCATTATACTTTGTATCTGTTCAAAAGTTTAATGTATAACTCTTTACTTAAAACTGAAGAAGAGATTATAGAGCAGCTAAAGGCTTCAGAATTACTTCAGGAAAAGCCTCAAGAAGTTGTGAAATCTTTAGGGGAAAAATTAAGGAAACAGTCCCTTGGTTATGCATGGTCTGTAGGGTCTAGTAACCCTTTTCATGAAAGACCTTATATTCAACTACAAGTAAATATTTACAATGACTTAGCAAATATGCTTTTTTTAATGTCCACAATAGAGTCTGAAAATGTAATTTCTTTAGGGTTATAAATTAAATCATAACTTTAATATCTTTAAGTAACCCTGATAATTTGATAGCTATTCAGAGCTTAATTTTAAGGTGATTTAAGATAGTAAATTACTACTTTCAACTATCAAGCAAGTATAAATGTGCTGCCTCAGTAAAATGGCTAGAAAGCTTATCTGGTATAGGTTACAGAGGTTGCTATAGCTAACTAGCCATACTATACACTCAAGGTATCTTACTCTCCTCCCTACTCCTATCTCACCTATATTTACCTGTATTCCCTATGGTGCGATCGCTTATGAAGGAGACCTGATACAAAATCCTCAGCTCATTTTACTAAAATCTGGGGGTTTTTTCGCATTTCTATTTAGTTAACAAAATGGCTGTAACCTTTACTAGTTAAGTGTTTCAGGTTTCATTAACTTACTATACCATAGGTATCTAAGAAGGGGAGGAAGCAGAAGAAAGAAGAGGTAAGAAGGAAAGAGAAAGCAAAACGCCCAACCTAATGTAAATATAACTATTTTAATTTACTTAATTTATAGATCACTTAAGCAATTTTATACTGAAGATTACTTAAGCAAATTTTCCTTATACTGACCCATTAAAAAAGGTGGCGAAGCTTAAGTTCATCCACCCTCTATTTGCCTCGCAGAGGCTGTTAAGCAAACTTCAGCTTTAAAGCAGGCCACCCTCAAGTTTGGTTATAATACCTAACTCATAAGCTCTATCAGCAACCACTTGATTGATTTTATTGATCCATCTAGCTGATTTAGATGAATCAGTAAAGTTGACGCTGAAGCCATCATGTTGCCATAAGGTGATTACAAAGTCCTTAGTTGACTTAGCAAGGTCAAGTACTGGTAGTAGAAGGTAAAGTTCCACTGCTTGAGCCTGCTGTGCCATGATGCCTCTTATACATTCCTTTCTAGCAGCAGTAGGCTTACCATCATTTGTCTTACCACCAACCACCTTGATGACTTTACCAAAGATAGTTTCTGCGGTATCAGACTCATTTAATTCAGCAATCTTTGCTTCCCTTACTTCAAACAAAGATTTCATTAAAGGGTGGGTTAAAAACTTTTTACCTGCATCCTTAATACCAAAAGGAAGTAAACCTTCATTCAGAAAAGCTATCAGGTTATTTTTACACATCCCATAAATAAGCGAGTATAGTGAATCTTTTAGTACTGCTTTGATGTCTTCATACTTAGTTTCATCAGTCTTCTTGAGGTCAGCAGCATCAATTCCATAATGTTTTATTAAGTCTGCCCAAATCTTGCCACCACTTTTTAGAAACTCTTGAACTTCAGGAATCTCCCAAGTTTTACCTATAATAGCTAACTGGCTTGAGGCTAAATCAAATTCATACCATCCCTTAGTAATTGATTTCCTTAGCCCTTTCTGAAGCATTGGGATGCTGTAATTTAGAGGGAAGATTCTTACAGTGTTTCCCTTACCAGAAGGCTTATAGAAAGGCTGCAACTCATCTCTAATTGTGCTTAGAACTTCTAGTTGAACATGTCTCTTCTCAGGGTTTTCAATCTTAAGAGCTTCAAGGAAAGTGGCATCAAGGTTAGCTGCAACCACCTTACTAAAACTATTAACTGGTACGTTGTTCATGTACTCAAGTAAATCTTGAGCTTCAGGGCTAGAAAAGTTGAAGTAAGTGTAAGCTTCTTTTTTAATTAATTCCCTGTCAACTTTTTGAAGTTTATCACTGAATTTATTTCCTGTATCAAAATACACTCTATCTTCTAACATAATTTTATAGCTTTCAGATTCAATAGCATCTATCACTTCTTGAGGAAATTCTACCAAAGCTACTCTTGCTTCACCATCTTTAAAATTCCAATTAGACCAAGAGAATGTTTCCTCTGACATTACTTCTGATTGAAACTTAACTAAAAATTTGGAAGCATTATAAGCATTTGAATTTTCTAAAATATTTAATTTATCTTCAGCCTTAGCTATACAACGCTGACTAATCATAGGTAGACCTGTTGCCTTATCTCTCCTACCAAATAGTAGGTGTCTCATGAATTTCCAGTAGCTAATATTTTTACCTATACCTGGGAAGTTAGCTTTAATAATATCTCTGAATTCTAAGGATACTGTCTTTCTCATAATATTAAAATCTTAAATATTAAAGTTAAATATAAATTTGTTTCTTATACTATCCATTATAGTCGATTGTGCTACAAACAGCCACAGTAAAACTACACTAATTAGGCATTAGTTAAACATTAAAAAAGAGGACTTATTAAAGTCCCCTTGAATTGGATTATTTATTTAGATTTATGCAGCTAGGGATTTACTTGGAACTGTGTATCCGTTATCCTTTAGTAGTCTAATGAGGAAACTCAACCCCTTCCCTGTCACCTTACAGGTAGGTTTCAAACCTGCACTAGTATCAACTAATATCACTTCAAAATACTTAGGAGTAATATATTGTTGATAAGGTAAATTTGTGAATTGAAGTATACCTTTATCTCGTAAAAGACTCATCAAATTATTACGGCCAAGTCCAGGTGAATTAATAATTTTAGCTACCTCAGAAAAACTTAGTAGTTTACCTGATTCTAAGACCACATCATAAGCATCAGATTTGGGTTTTAGTTCAGCTACCTTCTCTTCTGCGATCGAAGCTTGTAATCTAGCTTCTCTGATAGCTGCTGCTGATTGCTCTAGTAGGTAAAGGATATCAGTATTAGGTTTAGGTGCCAATGATTCTCTGGCTGATCTGAATGCTTTTACTAAGTTGATTTTAGCTTGTCGAGCCTCAGTAGTATTCTTAACAAAGGTTAAAGCTAGGTAAGATTGGTCTTCATTTAAATAGTAAAATGTTTCAGCGTATCTAATATCTCCAGCCTGCGTTTCAAACGCGACCTGACCAAATTCTTCAAAGTCAGCTTGGTAGGTTTTAATTAACTCTTTGAGATTCTTATGTTGAATACCTAATTCAGCAGCAATTAAACGTGAGTCAATAACTAGAGTAGAGTTGATGGTTTGGATAGTAATGTTTGTCATAATTTTATGATTTATTAATTAAAAGTTTATTAGTAGATTTGAGAGTAGTAGATGGGGCTAGGATGCCCCTTAAAAGTTAAACTGACTGTTTAGATTGGTAGTAGAATAATAGTGCCCTGCGGATAATATCAGCCCTACTTAGTAATTCTTTATCAGCTTCATTATCTATCTGGTTACAAAGGTCTTCTGGCATTCTAATGGAAACATATTTAGCATCCTTAATACCAAAAGGAAGTAAACCTTCATTCAGAAAAGCTATCAGGTTATTTTTACACATCCCATAAATAAG
>NZ_JAAGOG010000127.1:0-24973 GCF_010747425.1 Nostoc sp. UIC 10630 | reverse complement strand
GGGACAAGGGGACAAGGGGGAATTATTGAACAAGTCTCTCTCTCCTGTCTCCCCCCTCTTCCTTTTCTCTTCTTTATAACCCTGCTCCCTGGTCCCCTGCCCCTCTGCTCCCCTGAAGCTTTTTCTCAATCCTAAAGATATCTAAAACAAAATTCAGTTAGCAATGAAATTTCTGCTAACTTACAAATAATTGGTTGAGCTTTAAAGATTTTTCCACCGATAAACTGAAGGAATTTATCACCAATTGCCATTCACGTTTCAGGGGTTGTGGCATGAATATCGTTACGCTTTTAATTGTTTGGGTAGTAACAGCTATCAGCCTGTTGATAATTAGTAAATTACCTTTAGGAGTTGAAATTGATACTCCTGGTAAAGCTTTTCTTTCTGCCGCAGTGCTTGGTATCGTGACGGCAATAGTCAGACCGATTTTAAGCCTCGTTTTTGCAGTTCCCAATTTACTTACGTTGGATTTACTATCCGGCATTTTCACATTTATGATTGCCGTAGTTTGCTTTAGTATTGCTGCTTGGTTAGTAGAGGGCTTCCGCTTACGTTACGGTATTTGGAGTGCTGTTATTGGAGCATTTACGCTGACTATAATTAACAGCTTAATCTACAAATTATTGGGTGTTTAAAATCAATAGTGATGAGCTAGAAGTTAGGATTTAGTTGTTAATAACTCCTAACTCCTAACTCCTAACTATTCGTTGGAACTTGGGGGAGCAACGGGAGTCGTTGATTGCTGTTTACGTTGTTCGCGTTTTTTGCGATCAGCTGAGAGCATATCTGCCATTACTACCAGCGCTTGCGCCATCTTATCTAGGTTAGAACGGTATAATTCCAAATCCTTGTTGAGTTTGTCATCAGATACGTGCAAGCCAGCTGCGATCGCTTTTAGCGCCTCAGTTAGTTGCTTTTCATCTTTGACTAATTCCGGATCTGACTGTTCTAATAACGAAAATAAACCAATTGCGAACAAACGGTTGTATTTAAAGTTAGGATTGTTGGCGATCGCTTGCAGTTGTGCTTGCAAGTCAGTATCTCTATCTAAGTAAGTAGTTTGGGCTAGCCACCCAATTAAATCTTTAACAGGCAAACCTTTAGCTACAGCTTGCAATCTTTGGGCATCGTGCCGATAGCGTTGTGGATCTGTTTCTATAGCCTGACATAAGGCGTTAAAAATTGATTCTTGATCCCGTTCTGGTTGATAGCCTTCCATGAAGCGGTCAAAAGTTGTGACGACACCCAAGGCATAAATTGGATTGTAGCTAAAATCGATATTTACTGACAGCAGATGCATTTCTACCATCAATTCTTCTACTACCCGACGATAAATAGTGTTAATCGGACGGGTGTGAAGATTGTAAAAAGTTCGTTTTGTATCAGAGACAGTACGGACGTTATTCACAAAGAAAATGTTAAGGGCGACGTATCTTTATTTTCTCGCTTAAAGGCTACTTTGCCAAGTTGAGCTTTTGACTTGTGACGGTTTCATTTACAATATAAACAAATCAAAAGTATTTTATAAGCTAGTAGCCACAGGGGATTAAGACCTTTTCCTCTAAAAAACTAGCCAGAAATATTTCTCCTTAATAATTTGTTTATTGAATTTATGAACTTCTCGCCACAGTTAATTGCTTTAGGTGAGTACCTAGCTGGTGAATTTGATAATCGGGAACAAGCTATAGAAGAACCAGTTTGGTATGTCCATCTCCGAATGTGGCAAAGACCAGTGAATTTGTTCACAGAAGATAGCATCACCTTGTTTGCCGAACAAGCTAGCGTGATTAACCTAGATAAACCTTACCGTCAGCGAATTATGCGGTTGCGTCAGGGTAGCAACTCTGACACATCTTTGGAAGTACAATACTATATACCTCAAGATCCAGATGCATTAAGAGGCGCAGGCAATAACCCTGCTCTACTGAACACACTGACACCCGAACAATTAGATTTACTACCAGGTTGTATCCTAACAGTTACTCACGAAGCATTAGCTGGCGATCGCTATAAGTTTACCGCCACACCACAACCAGAGACTCGTTGCAGCTTTACTTATCTTGGTAATAGCATCTATGTTTCCTTGGGGTTTGAAACCACTGCGGCAGAATTTCACAGCTACGACAAAGGAATTGATCCAGAAACTGGAAAAGCAACTTGGGGAGCGATTATGGGCCCTTATCGCTACACCAAGCGGAATCAGTATTCAATAAGATAAACCTATCATTCATGAATTACGAGTTATGAAGTTTCTATTAACTCCTAACTCTTTTTTAGCTAGCCATACTACGAGGTACACCTTCCAAAGCTTCATCTTCTGTTTCAAAGATTTCAAAGACAGTATCCATCATTGTCACTTCAAACACGAGTTTGGCTTCTGGATGTACATTGCAGATGCGGAAACTGCCCTTGACTTTATCAGCATCACGCATTCCAGCTACCAAAGACGTGAGACCAGAACTATCAATAAAATTCACCTGAGCCAGATTTACAACTACATGGCGGCTGAGTTTGGAAATACACTCTTGTAATTTCAGGCGAAATTGCCAAGCAGTGGTAATGTCTAGGCGACCTGCTGGTGTTAGGACAATAACGGTGTTTCCGTCTTGGGTTGTATAAGTTTTTTGGTCTATATGAATCACTAAAGCCCTCCCCGTGGCATTCCTCTTAAGATTAGGTAGTTACAGAATTGTCTAACGCTGTCACTTGAGATTAACAAGCTATAGCTAAAATTGTCACCTTTTTCTGCTAAGTGCTTAACTTTAGTAGTTTAACTCACTAAATCAGTACTGAGTAGCAATTTTAAACGAGGAGTGGCTGAGACTAGGAAAATGAGGGAGATAGGGAAAAACTCCTAACTCCTAACTCAGCACAGGCTAAATGCTCCGCTATCCATGTACAGCACTATTGAGGTGGTGTCCAGTTGATCCAATCTTGAGGCTTAAGGAAGGTTTCATACAACTCGGCTTCGGGTGTATTGGGTTCCGGTTGATAGCCGTATTCCCAGCGCACTAAAGGTGGTAGGGACATAAGAATTGATTCGGTGCGTCCGTTAGTTTGCAGACCAAAAATAGTACCTCGGTCATAAACCAAGTTAAATTCTACATACCGTCCGCGGCGATAGAGTTGAAAATTCCGTTGGCGATCGCCATATTCCATCCCATGTCGCCGTTCTACAATAGGTACGTAGGCTGGTAAAAATGCTCTGCCACAGTCTTGCACAAAAGCAAACAAATCTTCCCAATTGCGGGTTGCTGGTGTTCCCACCTGGTTGCTATAAATAGCTGCTTCCCCATTGGGATTTGGCCCGCGATATAAAGCACCTTGACCATCTTGGTAATCAAAAAATAGACCACCTACGCCTCGTGTCTCATCACGATGCTTGAGGTAAAAATATTCATCACACCACTTCTTAAATACTGGGTAATACTCCGGGTGGTGTTTGTCACAGGCCTGTTTTAACGTTTTGTGTAAATGTGCCGCATCTTCAGCAAACGGGTAATAAGGTGTCAAGTCAAGACCACCACCAAACCACCACACTGGCCCCGCTTCAAAGTAGCGATAATTTAGATGAACTGTGGGCACGTAAGGATTGTGAGGATGCAACACCATTGAAGTACCCGTGGCATAAAAGCCATGTCCTGCGGCTTCAGGGCGTTGGGTTAAAATTGAGGCTGGCAAATGGGAACCCCAAACTTCAGAAAAGTTTACACCTGCTTGTTCAAATATTGCACCTTCTCGCAGCACGCGCGATCGCCCTCCACCCCCTTCAGGGCGTTCCCAACTATCTTCATTAAACTTAGCCACACCATCTAGTTTTGCCAATGATTCAGTAATTTCGTCTTGCAGTTGTTTCATAAACTGACTGACTCTAATCTGAGCGTCAGGTGCTGGCAAAGACTTGGATGATTCTGCTGCTACAGTTGGTGTTTGCGAGTTGGTCAACATAGATTCCCGAACCTAAATTACAATTTCCAGAAAGCCACAAATTTCTTAATTTTAAAAATTTGGGGGAAACACGCGCCAACAATCAAGCTCTATTTGCCCAACCCGCTTTTTTCTTACTGGTTAAGCATTTATACGATTGATGGCCATCACTAGAGTTATTTTCCCTCAAATGCGTATAGGCTTGTATATTGACTGAGTTTTATTTTGTTAATTTTAACTATTTCGCTCATTTGGTACTTCAGGAACTGAGCGTAGTTGCACACAATACCAGAGTTACCAGAAAGTGTCTAGGGAGGAGGATTAGGAAAATGCAAGATTGGTTATCCAAATTCATCCACCGCAAACGTCGTCGGTTTTGCGCTTCTCTGGTGCGGACATATCGAGAGATAAGCTCTGCTTCTGTAGATGAACTGTGGCAAAAAGTTGCTGACTTAACAGATGTTTCCTGGCATCCACTACTTAAGAGTACTAATGTACCCTATGGTTTAGTACCCAAACCAGGATTGATTTTTCATGCTGTAACACGCTTTTCACCAATTCCCATCCGTATTTTTGTGGAGCGTGTCAATCACAGAGAGATGCTGAGTATCCGAGTGCTGGCAATTCCAGGAATAGAAGAACGGGTGACTTATCAAGTAGAGTCAACGGTTTGTGGCACTTGTTTATCTTATTCTGTAACCCTACGGGGTTGGTTATCGCCCCTGATTTGGTCTTTATCCCGTCCTTATGTAGACCGCGTAGCACGGTCTTTAGTAGAAGCAGCAGAAAAGACGGCATTGCCAACGGTATCTGGGAAGAAGAAATCTCTTGACGACAGTTGTTTTGATTTTTAGGTAAAGGGGAGCGCTCCCTGCTCCTCTGCCTTTTGTACCCAATGCCCAAAGAAAGTTAAGATTCTATTAGGTAATAATGCCATTTGCTAAGTTTTATTACGGCATTGACAGTGAAAACACTAAGCTGACCTTACTTAAGAAAACATCGAGTTAATAGCAAGATGTTCGCCACAAGTGTATTTATTCATTTTGAATTTTGAATTTTTATGTACGATGTCCTCGATTCTCGCTCTGTCCTAGAAATTTTGCGTCCAGTGGAAGACCCAGAACTCCGCAAAAGTCTGGTGGAACTGAATATGATTCGCAACGTCAAAATTGACGGTGGCAAGGTTAGTTTCACTTTAGTGTTAACCACTCCTGCCTGTCCTTTACGTGAATTTATCGTCGAAGACTGTCAGAAAGCTGTCAAAAAGCTACCGGGTGTTACAGATGTCAGCATAGAAGTAACCGCAGAAACACCCCAACAAAAAAGTTTGCCTGATCGCACTGGTATTTCTGGTGTAAAAAATATTATTGCTGTTTCCAGTGGCAAAGGTGGTGTTGGTAAAAGTACGGTGGCGGTGAATGTAGCAGTGGCTCTAGCTCAAACTGGGGCAAAAGTTGGCTTGTTAGACGCTGATATTTACGGCCCCAACGATCCCACTATGTTGGGTCTAGCTGATGCTCAAATTGTGGTGCGTTCCACTGAAACAGGTGATATTTTGGAACCTGCTTTTAATCACGGTGTCAAATTAGTTTCAATGGGCTTTTTGATTGACCGAGATCAACCAGTCATTTGGCGGGGGCCGATGCTCAATGGCGTAATTCGCCAGTTTCTCTATCAAGTGCAATGGGGAGAACTGGATTATTTGATTGTAGATATGCCACCGGGAACCGGAGATGCTCAGTTAACTTTAACTCAAGCAGTGCCAATGGCCGGGGCGGTAATTGTCACAACACCGCAAACTGTAGCCCTATTAGATTCTCGCAAGGGATTGCGGATGTTCCAGCAGATGAATGTCCCGGTATTGGGGATCGTGGAAAATATGAGCTATTTTATCCCCCCCGATCAACCAGATAAACACTATGACATCTTTGGTTCTGGTGGAGGCTCCAAAACCGCCGCCGAATTGGGAGTGCCACTGCTGGGGTGCGTACCGCTAGAGATTTCCACACGAGTTGGTGGTGACAGTGGTGTGCCCATAGTTGTTGGCGATCCAGATTCAGCTTCGGCAAAAGCATTAACTGCGATCGCTCTTACAATTGCTGGTAAAGTATCAGTTGCTGCGTTGACATAATTAATTTTAATTTCTATCTGCTTCCTGGGCTATGTCCTGGGAATACTAAAGATCGGGTATTGGAAAGAAGCAAAGGAGCAGAGGGCAGGGGACAGGGGGAAAGAGGTAATGTTATTCTCCTTAATTCCCAATTCCCAATTCCTAATCCCCAATTCCCAACAATTAAAAAAGTCTAAATTGGCACAATGTTATTAAAACGATCGCTCCCCAAAATTCGCTGGAAGTCTTGGGTTAAGCCCTGGCAACATGTAGATTGGCTACTATTTTGTTTGCCAGTTGCTGTCAGTATCTTTGGTGGCATCATGATCCTCAGTACGGAACTGAAGCAGCCAGTAACTGACTGGTGGTGGCACTGGATGGTAGCGGGTATCGGTGTGCTTATAGCCCTATTTCTATCTCGCATCCGCTACGAACTCTTAATGCAGTGGCACTGGGTAACATACTCACTAACGAATTTCAGCTTAATCGCGGTGATGATTGCTGGTACTAGCGCTAAAGGGGCACAGAGGTGGATTAGTATCGCTGGCTTTAACGTGCAACCCTCAGAATTTGCCAAAGTCGGCATGATCATTACCTTAGCAGCTTTGCTACACAGGCGTACTGCTTCTAGCCTTGAAGGTGTTTTCCGAGTTCTGGCAATTACCGCCATACCTTGGGGATTAGTATTTTTGCAACCAGATTTAGCAACATCATTGGTATTTGGTGCGATCGTCTTAGGAATGCTTTATTGGGCAAATGCTAACCCAGGCTGGTTAATTCTGCTGATTTCTCCTGTGGTTGCGGCCATTTTGTTTAGTATATCTTGGCCTTTATCAGAGCCGATAATTTTATTCAAAGAACTATCTTTTGGCCCATTGGGAATAGTTTGGTCATTTGCGATGGCTATTTTGGGCTGGCAAACTCTCCCTTGGCGTAGATTTGGTTGCAGTGCGATCGGTGCGTGGACTCTCAATATACTGGGTGGCGAATTAGGAGTCTTCGCTTGGAACCATATTCTAAAACCATATCAAAAAGCTCGGCTAACTGTATTCATGGACCCCGATCACGATCCACTCGGTGCTGGGTATCACTTAATCCAATCTCGTATTGCCATTGGTGCTGGTGAAATTTGGGGATGGGGTCTGTTCAAGGGGCCAATGACGCAACTGAATTTTGTACCCGAACAGCATACAGACTTTATTTTCTCCGCAGTCGGAGAAGAATTCGGTTTTGTTGGTTGTTTGTTAGTGCTGTTTGTCTTCTGCTTAATTTGCCTCCGTCTGCTGCATGTTGCCCAAACCGCCAAAGATAACTTTGGTTCCTTGTTGGCTATTGGCGTTTTATCTATGATCGTGTTTCAGTTGATTGTGAACGTTGGCATGACTGTAGGTTTAGCACCTGTGGCAGGAATACCTTTACCTTGGATGAGTTATGGGCGTTCTGCTATGCTGACCAACTTCATTTCCTTGGGAATAGTAGAATCGGTAGCAAATTTTCGCCAAAGGCAGAAGTATTATTAATTCGTCATTAGTCATTTGTCAGAACCAACGACAAATGACTAATAACAAGTATTAAGCTATTAAAAGGAAACAAGCGAGGCTAAAAACATGATTCTGCCTGGAGCAACTGTTCGCGTCAAGAATCCCGCAGATACCTATTATCGCTACGAAGGACTCGTGCAACGACTGACCGATGGCAAAGTAGCCGTATTATTTGAAGGTGGTAACTGGGATAAATTAGTTACCTTTCGCCTAAGCGAATTGGAACTCGTAGAAACCATAGCCGGACGGAAAAAAGCCAAATAAGATTAGTCATTAGTCATTTGTCCTTTGGCAAAAACTAATGACTAATGACCCTTACGGGTTCGCCAGTCACTCATGGGGGAAACCCCCAAGATCGCGCTGGCTCACCAATGACTAATGACTAAATTACTATGCGCCTCCCCCTACCACAGTTTGCTACTGGCGATCGCCATCCCAACCACATTGCGGAGGTGATTGAAACTACTAGTACTGAATTTCTAGCTCAGTGTTTGGAACCAGAAGATTTGAGCTTTCCCTCCATGCCACCCTTTGGTAGTTGGGTTTGCTCTGTGGATGAAGAATCTGGGAATCAAGTTTATGGGGTGGTATATTATGCCACGACCATGCCTATAGATTCAGTACACCGAGCTAGGGCTTTGGGGTTGTCACTGCAAGACTTACGCGAGGAACAACCCCAGATATTTGCCATGTTGAGAACAGAATTTAGAGCTGCGATCGTGGGATTTGAACAATCTTCCCAGAATCGAGGTTATAACCAAAGAATATATCAGTATCTACCACCCCGTCCCCCGCAAATTCATCAAGCTGTTTATCGGTGTGAACCAGAAGCGATCGTTAAATTTACTGAAGAACTAGATTTTTTGCGGACATTGCTTTGTATTAATGGTGCGCCAGTCGAGTCCTTGACCGCAGCCGCCATTCGAGATGTATACCAATTACGCAAAGCTGACCGAGAATGGCTAATTAAAGCTGGACGTAACCTAAGCGTGCTACTTAAAGACGACTACGATCGCTTGCGGTTTATTTTAAGTCAAATCCATCCGTAGGTAGTTAGTTCTTAGACAATTACCTAGTTAGTGTAAGTTAATATTTTTAATTTTTCGTCAGGTGGCTTACCCATTTTATATCCATCAGGCGATCGCCCCCAGGTAATCGCAGTTTTACCATAGCCCCTTCAATTCCTACATGATGGAACTCATATCACAAGTTCTTGTTCTGGAACCAACTTCCCAAGTTCTTGGCAAAGAACCAATTGTTCCCTTTGCTATTTTGCTGGTGGTTATCTTAGTTATCCCCCTCATGTTTGAGCGGCTAAGATTACCAGGATTAGTGGGTTTGGTTTTTTCAGGGCTAGTACTTGGGCCTTCAGGCTGGAATTTATTTCAGTCTGACTCACCGATGATTAACCTGCTATCAGAGATTGGGTTAATTTATTTACTGTTTGTCGCCGGGCTAGAAGTTGATCTTGAAAAGTTCCGTCGCCAAAAAAGTCGTGCCTTTGGCTTTGCTAGCTTGACTTTCATTGT
Source organism: Nostoc sp. UIC 10630 (assembly GCF_010747425.1). Taxonomy (NCBI): domain Bacteria; kingdom Bacillati; phylum Cyanobacteriota; class Cyanophyceae; order Nostocales; family Nostocaceae; genus Nostoc; species Nostoc sp. UIC 10630. Next base: position 15,866 of record NZ_JAAGOG010000127.1, on the reverse strand, counting down.
CCCCCTGATAATGGGAACCTTAGTAGGGCTGATTTTAGGTTATGGCTGGAATACTTCAATTTTAATTGGCTCTTTATTCACTTCCTATACTCTTTTGGCATATCCCATAATCAGCCGTTTGGGAGTAGTAAACAATAAAGCTGTTACTGTCACCATTGGAGCTAAGATTTTTACAGATATTGGGGCAGTGCTGATCTTAGGCGTTTGCGTAAGCATCACTCATGCTGGAGCATTCAGCTTTGCTAAACTACTCACCTTGTCGGGTTGGTTAATTATTTACTCTGTTGCCGTTGTTACAGGCTTTGATTGGGCAGGTAAGGAATTTTTCAAGCGGTCTGGAGATGATGAAGGAAACAAGTTTTTGTTTGTATTACTTTCCGTATTTCTGGCGGCTGTAGGCGCTCAATTGATTGGGGTAGAAAAAATAGTTGGTGCTTTTTTAGCAGGTTTGGCGGTGAATGAAGCTGTGGGTGAAGGCCCTGTCAAAGAAAAGGTAGTATTTATTGGCAGTGTGTTGTTTATTCCCATTTTCTTTGTTGACCTTGGCTTACTGATCAATCTATCCACCTTTGTGAACAACCTGGATACGCTCAAGTTAACGCTGTTGATGATAGTCGGATTGATTGCCAGTAAATTGATTGCAGCTTTGTTGGCAAAACTGCTTTACCGCTACAAGTGGCAAGAAACGTTAACCATCTGGTCGCTATCACTTCCTCAGGTTGGTACAACCTTAGCAGCTACGTTAGTGGGATATCAGGCTGGGTTGCTGCCACTAGGAGTATTACACAGTGTCATTGTCTTAATGGTGGTAACTTCAACTTTGGGGCCGTTGATAACCAGTCGAATAGCTGTTGGTTTGAATTCCTTACCAGAGGAAGATCCGGCACCACCTCTACCTGACCAGAATGCACTAGAGAAAGATAGCGCTTTTACGATAGTCGTACCTGTCTATAATCCTCATACCGAACAGCATTTAATTGAAATGGCAGCGTTATTAGCGCGTCAGTCCCAGGGGAAAATTATACCACTGGCGATCGCAACTGCTGCGGCTCAGATGGATGCACCACAGTTAGAAGCTTCTCTACAACGCAGTGAGCAGTTATTGACCAAAGCGACGACACACAGTCGATTATTGGGCGTAGTCGCAGAACCAATGCTGCGAATTGATGATGCCTTTGCTCAAGGAATTAGCCGAGCCGCCCGCGAACAAAAGGCTAATTTAATCGTGATGGGTTGGGGTAAACGGACTGGGTTACGAGCGCGTTTATTTGGGAATGTGATTGATGGTGTGCTTTGGGCATCCCATTGTCCAGTAGCAGTAACACGTCTAGTAGAATCACCGAAAAAAATTCAGCGTATCTTAGTACCAGTAGAAAACTTAACAGCACCTATATTACAGCCTGTACAATTTGCCCAGATGCTGGCAGAGGCAAATCAGAGCCACATTACTGTGCTAAATGTGTGCGATCGCCGCACGAGTTCCAGTAAAATTGCTTGGAGGCGATCGCACCTCTCCCTAATGGTATCTAATTTAGCTTTGGCTAATGCTCCAGAAATTCAAATTATCGCTCATGAAAATGTTGCCCAAGCAATTTTGCAGGCAGCACGATTATATGATTTAGTTGTTTTACCTTTTATACGCAATCGTACCAGTCCTGGAGGGTTAGCCATTAGCGATGTTACAACCCAGTTAGCCAGACAACTAACCTGCTCCATTGTCATGCTTGGAGAACCGCAGCGCACCCAAACCACAAACGCAGTTATGTCTAACACGGTTACTAGTATTACATCTGCTGTATAATATCAAGCAGATTTTAGTCTATCTGAGTGAACTGGGGCTGCGATCTGTATTCAAAAAAAGCTTTGCAACAAAAGAATTGACTGTAAGAATATATAGATATTCCTACGGTCAATTCTTGACTGCTTTGCATCCAACTGAGAACAGCAATAACCGTAAAAACATTTTATATTATTGAAGATTTGATGAACTTTAAGTGGAAGACTAACAATATTGAGACTAAGTTTGTTATTTTGCTAGTTAAATTGTTAAAAAAGCAGGTAAAAACATCACAAGACTATAACCATAGCAAAATAAGTAAGTTCAATAACACTTTTTGATTAAGCCTTGTTCTTTTTTGAGTTCTGTATTTTTGTCCCCAAGCTGGGTAATCTAAAAGTAAGTGCAATAGGTACTGAAAATATTTGTAAGTAACTGGGAAACTATGAGAATTTTGGTGACGGGCGGTGCTGGGTTCATTGGTTCCCATCTTATCGACCGATTAATGACCGATGGGCATGAATTAATATGCTTGGATAACTTTTACACTGGCCATAAACGTAACATTCTTAAATGGTTAGGTCATCCGTATTTTGAAATGATCCGCCACGATATTACCGAACCAATTCGGTTAGAAGTGGATCAAATTTACCATTTAGCTTGCCCTGCTTCACCAGTACATTACCAGTACAACCCAGTTAAAACCGTTAAGACTAACGTCATGGGAACCCTGAATATGTTGGGGCTGGCTAAACGTGTGAAAGCTAGATTTTTCTTGGCTTCAACTAGTGAAGTATACGGAGATCCAGAAGTTCATCCCCAAACTGAAGAGTATCGGGGTAGCGTCAATCCCATTGGGATACGTTCATGCTACGACGAAGGTAAAAGAATTGCTGAAACTTTAGCATTTGATTACTACAGACAAAATAAAGTTGATATTCGAGTTGTGCGGATATTTAACACCTACGGCCCGAGAATGTTAGAAAACGATGGTCGGGTAGTAAGTAATTTTATAGTTCAAGCCTTGCGGGGTAATCCTTTAACCGTGTACGGGGATGGTTCGCAAACTCGTAGTTTCTGCTATGTTTCCGACTTGGTAGAAGGATTCATCCGCCTGATGAATAGCGACTATATTGGCCCAATGAATTTGGGGAATCCTGGTGAGTACACGATTTTACAGTTGGCACAAGCTGTGCAGAACATGATCAATCCAGATGCACAGATTAAATTCGAGCCATTACCTTCGGACGATCCCCGCCGTCGCCAGCCCGATATTACCAAGGCAAAGAATTGGTTAAATTGGGAACCTACCATTCCTCTGCAAGAGGGGTTAAAACTGACAATAGAAGATTTCCGCGATCGCATTCAAGGCGATGTCAATAATTCAACCAACTAAGTAGCGCCTAGCGTTGCTCTGAATTTTCATGCAGGCTTACCCAAAGGGTAGCTGGTATGCTTAGTTACTGAGTTTTCTAACTGTGTGTTAAGTGTCATATTGATAACTTCTTTTTGAAGACTACACCAAAAAAATTAGGGAGTTAAAGAATGCGTGTTTGCGTGATTGGTACTGGCTACGTTGGTTTAGTTACAGGTGCTTGCTTGGCTCATATTGGGCATGATGTAATTTGCGTAGACAACAACGAAGAAAAAGTTAAGTTAATGAAGTCTGGACAGTCCCCAATTTTTGAGCCGGGACTCTCAGAAATTATGCAGTCTGCCATTCAAACACAGAAGATTCATTTTACAAGCGATCTTGCTGCTGGAGTTTCCCACGGTGAAATTCTGTTTATTGCTGTGGGAACACCACCTTTGCCCACTGGTGAAAGTGATACTCGTTACGTTGAAGCTGTAGCCCGTGGGATTGGCGAAAATCTCAACGGTGGTTATAAGGTGATAGTGAATAAGTCTACAGTCCCCATTGGCTCAGGTGACTGGGTGCGGATGCTTGTTCTAGATGGTGTTGCAGAGCGGCAGAAAACACTGATACCCGCAGGTGGAGTGCCGAGTGATGATAAATTACCTGAATTTGTAGCCGAGTTTGATGTAGTAAGCAATCCAGAGTTTTTGCGCGAAGGTTCGGCTGTTCACGACACTTTCAACCCCGATCGCATTGTACTAGGAGGCAATAGTCAAAGAGCAGTAGCATTAATGCAACAACTGTATGCCCCGATCGTGGAACGCAAGTACGCTGAGGATCAATCTTTACCCCCAGTGCCAATTCTGGCAACAGACCTGAGTTCGGCGGAGATGATTAAATACGCCGCTAATGCTTTTTTAGCCACTAAGATTAGTTTTATTAACGAAGTTGCTAATATTTGCGATCGCGTCGGTGCTGATGTCACCCAAGTAGCCAAAGGTATTGGTTTAGATTCCCGTATTGGTAACAAGTTTTTACAAGCTGGTATCGGTTGGGGTGGTTCCTGCTTTCCCAAAGATGTCTCGGCTCTAATTCATACTGCTGATGACTATGGTTATGAAGCCCAGTTACTAAAATCTGCCGTTAGTGTTAACGAACGCCAACGCTTGATTGCTCTGGAGAAACTCCAACAAGTTCTGAAAATTCTCAAAGGCAAAACAGTTGGACTACTCGGACTGACCTTCAAGCCAGATACCGACGACTTGCGCGATGCTCCAGCCCTTATTTTAATTGAGCAGTTAAACAGACTAGGAGCCAAAGTTAAAGCTTACGATCCAATTATTTCCCAAACAGGTATGCGTCATGGCCTTTCTGGGGTGCTAGTAGAAACCGATGCCGAAAGATTAGCTGACGGCTGCGATGCTTTAGTACTCGTAACCGAATGGCAGCAGTTCAGCACTCTCGACTATGTGAAGATGGCAAAATTGATGGCCCACCCCGTTATCATCGATGGTCGTAACTTCCTTGACCCTGAAACACTGATACGCGCTGGATTCCAATATGTAGGCGTGGGAAGGTAGAGAGTTAGGAAGTTAGGGCAATACGGTTGGTTAAAGTTTTAATCTTTTGAAGATCCCCCCAACCCCCCTTTTTAAGGGGGGCAAAAAGCTCTCAAAGTCCCCCTTAAAAAGGGGTCGCCGCAGGCGGGGGGATCTTAACCAAACCGTATTGGGAGTTAGGGGTAATTAAGTAAAAATGAATAACAACCTATAATCAATTACTCCGAAATCCCTTAAAAACCTAAAGATTTAAACTACCGCCTAGAATAATCTAGGCGGTATTTAATTTGTTTAAAGTTTTGCACAAAGTTGCTCAGAAAGACTTTACTTTGATTTTTTGCGTGTTAATTTCATACTAGCTGCTACTTGGTATACGTTCAATTTCAGCATATCCACTGAAAATAAGTTTTTGACCTTCAGTTTCTAATCGGTTGAGCCGCATTTTCACTCCATCGAGGTCAAAACGATCCAAATCAACCATATTATCTAAAATTTCTACCAGCGCTACGCTCAAGGTTTGCGAGATTTCTTGTTGTGCTTCTGGCACTTGATCAAGTTGAATTTTCGGATCTTTGAAAGAAACTCGCCGCCGCCTTTCAATACCTATAGTTAGGATCATGCTCAGGGGTACAAGTTCGCCATTGTTTAAATCTGCTTTTGCTACAACCTGCAACCGATTTTCAGGTAATAGCTGTACCTGAACTTCCGTAAAGGAAACGGGTTCACCGCCAGATAATGCCGTCAGAGAGGGTACGGAGAGGTTAAGCAGACGCTTTTTCACCAGTTCCGCACTAAAGGCTTGGTTAATGCCTGCTTCTGATAGAATTACTTGAGCGATCGCTTGAGTGGGTTGCTTAAGACTAAGTTTGCCACTTAAAACCGAGCCGAAGTCAATAGCCACCGCATCGGTTTCAAAAGACATCTCTTCTACCGCGAAATCTCTCCGAATCACCAAGCCACGACCGCTCATTTTGAAGCTATCAATGCTGCCTTGCAAGAGCTTGCTGGAGGGGTAGCAGCGCACAAAGACTTCTACTGACTCGCTTTGGGTAAACAGGTGGCGAATCGTTTGGCTGGCGACTGTGTTGAGCATCCGCTCTCCCCAATCTGTGCCTTTAGGATCTTGTAAACCAGTAAGTCCGCCGAACATGTGGTTTTGGGTCTCTAGAAGTTCTTTGTACTTTTGTAACAAATCGTGAAGAATACAGCAAGCGATCCCGTGATTAATTGTGCTGATGGGTAGGAGTTGGATAACTGATGATTAGAAGTTCACTGTGTCAAATATTACTTTGAATGAGTTGGAATAATCAAACTAAGTTATTGCTAAGATTCTCACCAGTACTAAATATAATACAGCTAAATATTCTAGAACTTGCCAAGCAGGGTAATACAAATGCGATTAACACTCTGGAGTAAGTGTATATTTTTCAATCAAAATCAAAAAGTATGATTGATTTGGTTGAAGAAGGGGAATTTTGCTCATAGCTGCATAATTGATAATTGAGTTTTTAACATACCATCAGATTTTCAAACGGATACTGATTTTTCCAACGGTAAGCATTAAAATCTCTGAAATCTATAGACAAAATTCTTCCATGTCCCAGATGTTCTGCCAAAACTACTAACGAAGCATCGGCCAGATCCATTGGTAAGTTCGCATATTTTTCCATCAGTTCACAAATGCGTTTACCATGATGGGGTTGCAAATCAAAAACCGTAAAGGCCCCTAAAAATAAGTTATTAATGAAACTTACTTGGGCGTGGTTTCCCATCTTTGTTAGCAGTAGATAGCAAGTCTCTGTAACGACAGCCCAAGTCGTAATCAGAGGTTCGTTGACATTGGCAAGTACTGTTATTGCTTGAGTGTGGTACGAGTCATTGCGATTTGCCAATGCTAACCAAAAGCCAGTATCAACGATAATCATACTTAGCTTTCAAGCCATCTCTCAAAATTGATTTGTAATTTACAGATAGATCCGGATGTGTCTCACCACAACCAATAAAACCTGTTTGGGTCAGCATCGACAACGCGTTCTTTTGCTCCTGCTGAAGCTGCTGGTAGTACAATTCGAGAGCAGATTTAATTACATCTGTTACTGCCTGATTAGTCTGCTGTTGAATGAAGGCTAGTTTGTCAGCATACTCGTCATCTAATCGCGCATTAATTCGCATGGTTAGGTTCGTTCGTCATACAAATGTATGACAAAGATAACATACCTTCTACCTCCTCAACAACTTCCTCCGCAGATTATCCAATGCTGCATTCGCACTGACATGACGAATTAGAGCGCGGCCTCTCACTGTACCAAACTGATATTCAAAACTTGCTACTTCATCCTTTGGCCCAGCTAAACCAACGTAAACTAAACCCACTGGCTTTGTATCTGTCCCTCCAGTTGGGCCAGCAATACCAGTAATACTCAATCCCCAAGTTGTTGCAAGGCGGGTTTTGACTCCAATTGCCATTTGCTCTGCAACAGTAGCACTTACTGCCCCAAATTTATCTAAATCTTCCTGGTTAACCCCTAGCAGCTTAACCTTCACCGAATTGTCATAAGAAATTACGCCACCCCAAAAGTAATCAGAACTCCCAGAAATTTCAGTCAACATTTGCCCTAAACCGCCACCAGTGCAAGATTCTGCCACCGAAAGCGTTTCCTTTGATGCCCGCAATAACTCACCGACAACGGAAGCAAGAGTATCATTATTAACGCCGTAAAAATCTAGTCCGGCAATTTCTTTAAGTTGTTTTTCAATGGGCGCAATTAGGTCTTCTGCGGCTGCTTCGGAAGTGGCTTTAGCAGAAACTCGCAATCTTACTTCCCCCTTACCTGCATAAGGGGCTACTGTAGGATTTGGTAACTTCAAATAAGAAGCAACCTTTTCCGCCAAAGCAGATTCACCAATACCCCAAAACTTTAAACTCCGGCTGTAAATAATTTCTTTACCCCAACCTTGACTTTTGAGAAATGGGACGGCTGTTTCTTCCCACATTGTGTACATTTCACTGGGAACACCGGGAAAGGTAAAAATCGTGATTTCAGGACGAGGTTGCCAAATGATACCGGGTGCTGTTCCAGTGGGATTGGGGAGAATTTCTGCACCTTGGGGAATCAAAGCCTGTTTGCGGTTACTTGGTGACATAACCCGGCCTCGTTGGGCGAATTTCTGGGTTATGTCTTCGATGATTTCTGGGTTTTCTACCAAAGGGGTTTTAAAAAAATCGGCGATGGTTTCGCAGGTGAGATCATCTGGTGTGGGACCGAGTCCACCAGTGAAAATGAGAATTTGCGCTCTGGAAATAGCAATTTCTATAACTTGCTTCAACCGTTCTGGATTATCCCCAACTACTGTTTGATAGTAGTGGGGAATTCCTAGCTGCGCTAATTGTTGCGCCAAATATTGAGCATTGCCGTTGAGTATATCTCCTAGCAGCAATTCAGTACCAACACAAATAATTTCTGCACTCATTGGAATTGGGAATTGGGAATGGGGAATGGGGAATTGGGGAAGAAGAACTATTTACCAATGCCCCATCCCCCATGCCCAATTATGCTAATGCTGGTACAGGAATTTCCAGGTGAGGATATAAGGGGAAGCGATCGCACAATGCTGCTACCCTTTGCCGACAATCTTGGGTTACTACGTCGGAATCTGGAGAAAGCAGGCGATCGCTAATAATATTTGCAATCTCGGTAAATTCTGCTAACCCTAAGCCCCGTGTGGTCATTGCTGGCGAACCTAACCTCAGACCACTGGTAACAAATGGCGATTGCGGATCGAAGGGAATAGTATTCTTGTTAGCAGTAATATTCACAGTGCTGACTAGCTGATCTGCCTGCTTCCCAGTTAGATTTACAGAACGTAAATCCACGAGGAGTAAATGGTTATCAGTGCCATTTGACACTAATTTTAAACCCCGATTTTGTAGTTGTTCTGCCAAAGCACGAGCATTTTCAATTACTTGAGCAGAATAAGTTTTAAACTCAGGCTTTAGGGCTTCTCCAAAAGCCACTGCCTTACCAGCAATGACGTGTTCCAATGGTCCGCCCTGAGTACCAGGAAAAACAGATTTATCTAGCTTTTTACCTAGTTCTGCATCGCTGGTCAAGATTAAACCACCTCTAGGACCGCGTAGAGTCTTATGTGTAGTTGTTGTTACTACATGACAATGAGGAATGGGGTCGGGGTGAAGACCACTAGCAACTAAACCAGCGATATGAGCGATATCGGCAAGTAAGTAAGCACCGATTTCATCAGCAATACTACGGAATTTTTCAAAATCAATTATCCGGGGATAAGCCGAATAACCACAAATCAAGAGCTTAGGACGCTCCCTCAGCGCCAGCTCCCGAATTTGGTCATAGTCAAGTTGTTCTGTTTGTTGATTCACACCGTAGTGGCTAACTTGAAACCACTTACCTGAGACATTTACAGGTGAACCGTGGGTGAGATGCCCCCCGTGAGACAAATCCATCCCCATAATTTTGTCCCCTGGTTGCAGCAGCGACAAGAATACAGCAAAATTGGCTTGTGCGCCAGAATGGGGTTGGACATTTGCATGAGCAGCGCTAAATATCTGTTTAGCACGATTGATCGCTAGTTGCTCAATTTTGTCAACATACTCGCAACCGCCATAGTAGCGTTTACCAGGTAATCCCTCGGCATATTTATTTGTCAGTACTGAACCTTGAGCCGCCAGTACAGCAGCAGAGGTAAAGTTTTCGCTAGCAATCAACTCCAAGTGATCTCGCTGGCGTTGTAGTTCGTCGTTGATTAACTCCGCGATCGCTGGATCGGTGGAGGAAAGAAAGTCTGAATTAGTCCTAGTCACTTCAATTATCCTTATGGAAATTTGTACAACGGCTGATTTTGGTTTGGCACAGCACCTAACAGCTTTATAGAGGCGATTAATCGTCTCCGTATTCTAGAGGTTTGTTTGTGCCAACTTATTTATTATTAGGCGTAAGCTTGATTAATGCATTAATTATCATAACGTTGCTTTTTGAAGCTGCACCAAATAATACTTCTGACATAGACGTAGCCCTTCTCCTGTCGGAGACGCTTCGCGTAGCTTGCTTCCACGAAGTGGTACGGCTGCGCTCAGGAACCACCCGTCGGAGACATCGCTCCTCGGTAGAACAAAAATCTGAACGCTTCGACAATTAACTATCAGTAATACAACCCTTGCGAAACATGCCTAGGAACCTCTACCCTGGGAAACTTAATCAGTCAGAATTGTGGACAAATGAAAAATCCTGTGAAACTTACCTTTGACAGAGGACAAACAGCATTAGCTATTCGAGTCGATCAACAAGCCGAATTACCAGATGCTCTTGAGCAAATAGGGCTTGGCGGTTCGCGTTCTATTTTAGTAGTGGTAGGGGGTGCAAGTAAAATCAGTGAAGCTGATTTTCTTCGTATTAAACGGTTGTTTACGGAAGTTTTAGCCCCAATAGCCGAAAGTTTAGGTGCTTATGTTGTGGATGGAGGTACGGATGCAGGAGTTATGCAATTGATGGGTGAGGCTCGTAGCCAGATAGGTGCTAAGTTTGCTTTGATTGGTGTAACACCTGAAAACAAAGTGGCTTTACCTAATCAACAAGAACCCGGTGCTGATTTGACACCGTTAGAGCCAAACCATACTCATTTTGTACTGGTTCCTGGCGATAATTGGGGCGACGAATCACCTTGGATATCTGACGTTGCAACTATGCTGGCTAATAATGCACCTTCAGTAACTGTACTTTTAAACGGTGGTGAGATCACCTTTGATGATGCGTTTTATAGCGTTAATACTGGAAGGTTAGTTGTTGTGATTGCTGGTAGTGGTAGAACCGCAGATATCCTTGCCGATGCTTTGCGTGGAAAAGCTACTGATGAGCGAGCTAAAAAGTTAGCAAAATCTGGTATATTACAATACGTCAACTTGATTGACATAGAGAATGGGGTTAAAAATTTAGGCCAAATAATTAAAGATTTGCTTTCTAATTAGGAGTGAATAATGGCAAAAAAAGATAGTTATCAGGAATTTTTAAAGGAAGATTTTAACAAGTTATTTGAAGGTATGAATTTAGGCGATGGGCAAAAGCATTTTTTGCGATCGCGCTGGTTAGACCAAGTACTCTGGATGGAAGGTAAGGCTAATTTATCACGTGATCGCCATTATTTTTTGCGGATAACAACTATTATTGGCGGTGTAATTCTCCCAGCGCTGGTAAGTTTAAACATTAACACTAATTCTACTTTACAAGTTAACGAAAGATCCAGAAATATCATTATCTGGTCAACTTTTGGTTTGAGTCAAATTGTTGCTATTAGTGCTGCCATTGAAGAGTTTTTTCATTACGGTGAACGTTGGCGGCACTATCGCCGTACAGTCGAATCTTTGAAAACCCAAGGGTGGCAATTCTCCCAGTTGACAGGCCCTTATCATGATTATACAAGCCACCAACAGGCGTTTAATCTTTTTGCGGGTAATGTAGAAGATGTTATTCAACGAGATGTTGAAATATATTCCACTCAAGTTATACAAGAAAAGAAAGAAGAAAAACAGAGCCAAGAAAACCATATCCTGATGCCAAATGCAAAGATAACCAATTTAGAAGAAAAGAAAGAAGAAAAATAAAATCGGGAAAACAAAATATTGCGAGAATTAGAGGTTTAATTTGCTCTATTTACATGCTTCTTTACGAATTACATTAACAATGTGGAAGCGTCATTAAAAATTATTTTCACGAAGGTTAGGGATAATCAAGGCTTAAACTAAGCTGATTGATTTGAAAAAACTCTCATCTCGTTGGTGCAGCCATCGATTGTTTAAATAAACTCTCCCCCGTTAGATAAAAACATGGGGAGAGCTAGAACAAAGTTCGGTAGGGTAATCGGGCTACTTAAGTTTTTATTATTTTTAGACTTTATGTTATTCCTCCTAAAGACAGATAAATATTTTATTGGAATTCCATGTTGGTAGCTTTTGAAAAAAATTCCCCATTTCTATCTAGAAATGAGGAATATAGGAGTTAAAGTTCGTCAGGTGATCGGAATATCTGTTTATTTTGTCCTGATACTATCTTTCTTAATTCCTCCATTAGATAGAGAAATACTCTCTCGAAATGTTCAGGTATGTGTTTCTTAACACTGTCAGGTTAAATTTGGAATTTTGAATCTTTCAATTCCATTATCCAAAATTAAAAATTCAGTGAGCTAATTAACCGCCTTTAGGTAAAGTTTCTCCAGGCCCGGCGGTGACAATTACCAGATTTTCTGGCTTAATTAAATCCTCAATTGCCTGTTGCATCTGAGCCATAGTGACTGCTTGAATCCGTTGAGGAAAGTCTCGGATTTCCGATCGTGAAAGTCCCAAGACAGCATTATCCAAAATGATACTTGATACATTACTGGGATTAGCTAAATCCACGGGGTAGCTATTAGTAAGTGAGCGTTTTGCCGTGTTGAATTCAGCCTCAGTTACTCCTTGTTCGCGCAACTGTTTAAGTAAAGCGAGAGTACTGGCGATCGCTTTTTGGGTATCTCCAGGAGCAGTCTGCATCTGAATCAAGAATGGGCCGGGATTGATGCCGGCGGCAAAACCACTATAGATACCGTAGGTTAGACCGAGGCGATCGCGCACTTCCGTACCCAAGCGGCTCGATAATGTATCACCACCCAAAATTTGATTCAGTATCAGTGCCGCATAATAACGCGGGTCTTTGCGAGAGATGCCGTTGTAGCCGATGTAGGTAACAGCCTCAGCTTTACCAGGAATTATTTTGTTTAAACGTGTTGAAGTTTGCGGTAATGGCACGGGTGATATTTTCAGCACAGGTGGCTTACCTGTGGCTTGCCATTTGCCAAACGCCTGATTCAGCAAAGTTTTTACCTTAACTGGATCAAAGTCTCCAACTATTGCGATCGTTGTATTATCTGGTCGGTAGTGTGTCTGATAGAAGCCAAGCAAATCATCACGACTAATGCTCTTTAAGCTCTCAAATGTAGGAAAGCTATGAAATGGATGAGTTTCAGGATAAATTGCCTGCTGGAATACTTGTCGTCCTAGTCCTCTAGGATCATCTAGCTGGACTTTAAGACTTGTCAACGCTCGTTGACGGCTCAATTCTAGCTGGTCGGCTGGGAAAGTGGCGTTTTCTAACACATCTGCCAGAGTTTGAATCAGTATCGGCAGGTTCTTTGAAAGTGCTTCACTGCTAACGTTCACTCCCTCACGGCTAGCACTGAAGCTCAAATCGGCTCCCAGGTCTTCTAAGGTTTTTGCTAGGGTAAGAGCATTTTTAGTCTGCGTCCCATTCATTAAGTTGGCCGCAGTCAGATTCGCTAATCCAGCTTTTTGATTACCGTCAAATTCAGTACCAGCGTCAATTTGTCCACTCAGGTTAATAGTGGGGAGACTGCGATCGCGTAACAACAAAACCCGCAAACCATTATTTAAGGTAAACTCTTCTGGTAGCGATTGTTTGGCCGAATCTGTAGCTGATGTGGCAGGTGGGAGATATTTAGCTAGTTCTGCCGGATCTACAGGTTTACCGGGGCTGAAATTTTCTACTGTGCGACCAGAACCAGCGCTAGAAGTCCCTGGTTTCCCATCCGGTTGAGTCGGCTCAAAGAAGCCGATAGTTTGTTTAGCCGGATTTAGGTAAGTTTTCGCTACTTTTTGTACTTGGGCTGGGGTGACTTTAGCGATCGCAGCGAGATACTGTTCAATAAAATGATAATCGCCCGCGATCGTTTGGTTATATCCGAGTTGGCTAGCCTGACTAGTAATATCTTGATTACCCAAGATATATGAAGCTTGCAGTTGCGTTTTCGCTCGGTTCAATTCTTCTGTGGTGACAGGCTGCTGTTGCAACTTTCCTAAAGATTCCTGAAGCACCTGGGCAATTTTACTTAACTCTTGACCTGGAGCCGCCGTAGCATTAATTTCATACCAACCTGGTTCGATGAGTTCGGCAGCACCGCCACTTACTGAACTGGCAAGTCCAGATTCTACCAAAGCCTGGTAAAGTCTAGAGCTACGTCCACCCGTGAGAATGGCATCCATCACATCAATTGCCGGCACATCAGGATGCTTGATATCTGGTAAAGGATACACTGCTTGTAGTAGTGCCGCGCTTCCAGGTTGCTTCAAAACAATCGGTGCTTTTTTAGTAATAGGGGCAACTGGAGAAGATAGAGCGACATTTCTCCAGTTGCCCTGTTGCGATCGTTTTGTCAATTTCCCATAAGTTTCTTTAACAACTTTGAGTACAGGTTCTGTGGCGAAATCCCCCGTAATTACTAACGTGGCATTTTCTGGGCTGTAGTAGGTTTGGTAATAATTCCGTACCTGCTCCACCGTGAATTTCTCTACATCAGCTTTTGTGCCTCCCACTGGTAAGCCATAAGCTCTGTTAGGGAAAGCATCTCGCATTACTGCCCGACTCAGACGATAGCCTGGTGAATTTTCGTACCCTTGTAACTCGGATATCACCACTCGCTTTTCACTTGTGAGTTGTTCAGACCCAACTAAGGAATTTTCCATGCGATCGGCTTCCAGTGTCAACAATGCTTCGAGTCTGTCTCGTTGCACTGTGCCAAAGTAAGCTGTTTCGTCATAACTAGTAAAAGCATTGAACTGGCTACCCAAGGCACTAAACAATCTTCCAAACTGCACTGGGCGGGCAGTTGTACCCTTGAACATCAAATGTTCTAGCTGGTGAGAAATACCATTTTCTCCCTTAACCTCGTTACGGGAACCAACTTTATACCAAACTTGCACACTCACCACTGGAGCAGTATGAACTTCCTTGGTTAGCACTGTTAAGCCATTGTCCAACACCGTTTTTTTAACCCCTTGGGTAAATGAGGCCGCAGATACAGGTGCGACTGCTGTCGGTGTTGCAGCATTTATGAAATTGCTCGAAAGAGGCAAAAAAGTTAAGAGCAGACTCAGAAAAAAACCTATAAACATATATGAACGTAACTTCATAAGCAATGCCAAATGCAAACTTTCTAATTTTGAAGAAGAATTCAGAAGCAAAGCCGGGGACTCCGCAACTCCGGTCACAATCAATTAGTAGGGGACTCACTACCTCTGTGCTATCCACCAGTTGTACAGCATTCATTCTGTAGCTTGCTTCCCTGAAAGGGTATTCTGACTCCTGAATTCTGTTTTGATAAAACAAAACCTTAGTACCACTTCGTGGAAGTGAGAAGACTTAACATTCTCAGCTTTTTTAACATTTTTAATGGTAGCTTTATTTTTCCTATGCCGTAATAGTCGGTTTTCACGTTGACTTATTTGCAATACACTTACAAGCAATAGTCCACAATAATGCAATACGGTTCAGTTAGCGCCAAAAACCTTGAAATGTGTAGTAGTGCGGCAAGCTTAATTTGTTGGGTTGAGGAACGAAACCCAACATTTTCGGGGCTTTGTTGGGTTGTGCTTTGCTTAACTGAACCGTATTGCACAATAATGGTATAAAAACTTTTGTTGCTATTCCATAACACTTATTTTATCTTTTCAAGCTAGATATAAATTTACGTACTGTTACTAACTATTTTAATTATATTAACAACTATTGCAATGTGTTCCATTTGACAAGTGTTCTGTGTTGGTCTCTGCTATCTCAAACTCTAATTCCGTAATATTATCCGCCTGTCAATAGGGTTTGAGACGCGCTAACCCTGGACTGGGTATCAGCAAAATTTATTAAATCTGTTTCAATCCCTAATAGGGATTTTATTTGATTGCAATGAGCAGAGCGATTGCCCCAGTAAGCGAAATGATGAGGTTTCAATCCCTAATAGGGATTTTATTTGATTGCAATTTTGAAGTTTTTCTTTGGGAAGATGCTGCACCTGTGTTTCAATCCCTAATAGGGATTTTATTTGATTGCAATTTTAGAATAATTACAAAAGTCAGTTTTTGTCACATCGTTTCAATCCCTAATAGGGATTTTATTTGATTGCAATTTTCAAACGTTACTAGGATGCCTTCATAGGCGCATTTGTTTCAATCCCTAATAGGGATTTTATTTGATTGCAATCTATGCGAAAGATGGCACTGAAGGTAATTTTATTGTTTCAATCCCTAATAACTCAAGTTGCTAGTTACTCTGGAAGAGGGATGACATAGGGGTAGAGAAAAAAGAAAATCCCTCCAAACAGACAA
>NZ_JAAGOG010000126.1:0-25161 GCF_010747425.1 Nostoc sp. UIC 10630 | reverse complement strand
CCTGCTTCCCCTGCTCCCTCATCCCCCTATTCCTTGAGAAATAATCATCTCACGAATTGCATAAGCTGTGGCGGGTGCTAGCAAAACGCCGTTGCGATAGTGTCCGGTAGCTAGGAGGATATTACTAAACCCTGATAACTTACCAATAACTGGGGCTGGACGACCTTCAGGACGGGGACGTAAACCTGACCAAGTGCGAATAATTGTTGCTGTGGCTAATTCTGGGCAAAATGCGATCGCTTGTTTTCTAACAGATTCCAACAGTTCTTGATTTGGCGGTATCTCATTTCCATTGCTGGGAAATTCCACAGTTGCGCCTATCCAATAATCTCCGCCGCCTACAGGAACAATATGCACATCATTACCCGTTATCGCTGGCTGGAAGTCGGGATTGCCTAATGGATGCCCTACACGCATTTGCAACGCTTGCCCAAGTACGGGGCGGATATCAATTGTCTGATTTAATTTTGCCGTTAGCGGGGTTGAACCTAGCCCCGCAGCAATTACAAACCAATCTGCGGTTATTTTTCCTTCTGTGGTCTCAAGTTGATAGCAAAATTCAGATGTTGAGGTTGAGGCATCCAAAACAGTCACGCCAAATTTGAAAGTTACACCGTTTTGCTGGGCGGCCTCAACTAAAGCTAATGTGAGAGCAGTTGGATCGAGTTGACGATCTTGGGGAGAATAGACAGCGCCAGTAATTTTTTCACAATCCACTTGAGGACAGATATTCTGGAGTTTAGCCGTATCCCATATTTCTAAATGCCAGCCTTGAGAGTGGCGAATTTCTACAAGTTTTTCCCATGCTGCTAAATTCTCCTCTGCCAAACCAAGACTGAGAATTCCCTGACGATTAAAAGGGATTTTGCGACCTGTTAAAGCTTCTAGTTCTGGAATCAAAGTTTCATAGCGTTGGATGCTGGTTTGTCGCATCTGCCAAGCTTTGCCCTTGATTTTTTGGCTGATTGCGCCCATCAAAACGCCAAGTGCAGCGCCCGTGGAAGCTTGTGCTGGTGGTTGGCGATCGCAAACTGTGATTTTCAGCCCTTTTACTAGACTCAGTTCGTAGGCGATCGCAGCCCCAACTACACCACAACCGATAATAACTACATTCATGACTTGTGCTTGAAGTGAGAAGTTAGGAGTTAGGAGTTAAAAATTTAAAATTCCTAACTCCTGTACAGACACAAATTTTTCGCGTCTCTAACTCCTAACTCTTGTACAGACACGATTAATCGCGTCTCTAACTTTTAACCTTCTTCTTTTTTAGGAAGCAGGTCGAGGAATTTGTCAATGTCTGTGAAAGCAGCTTGGGATTGATTCAAGGCAACTAGAGGATTGCTAGCACTAGTAGCTTTATCAAGCTTAACTAGGTCGTTAAACAAATCTCGCGTTATCTGACGGGCTGTGGGTTGGTCTTTGGGCAGAAGGTTGGAAGTGACATAAGTCAGGTGCAGCCTTGCTTCTGTTATGGGCCCATGTATAAAGTTACGCACATTGATCCAATCACCTTTTTGGATTAAGGTTTTCAACTCATCTGAGCGATCGCGCACAGCCTGAATTTCAGGAACATAAGCCTGAATTCTTTCAAGTTGAGTTGCTGTGTAAGTTGGAGGTGTTACTGAAGCACTAGGGCCGCCACAACTCATGAGGAATGTGGCCAATAATACTAAAACAAATGAAAAAATCGAGCGTTGACGCGCCATGACAATGAACTTAATTGCTTTTTGTTTACCGATTCACAGTGTCATTTTAGATCGTCGCTAGTGCAATTTATCGTTCTTGTCTGCCAAGGATTTTGCAGACAATCCGAATATTTTTTATAAAGGGCAGAGTTTCATCTGCTTTTGAGGACTTTTTAAGTACAATTACTTAAGAGGTGTTAGACAGTCCCAACGAGAAGCTATTTTTCACATTTGTTAGTAACAACGATTGTTAGGGAAGTCTGATTTAGAGTTGCTAAATCTCAAAGGTCTTGATAAGCTGAAACACCAATAATATAAGCCTTCTGGCGGTTTTTCTATCTTCACATCCCCGAAGATGCCGACGCAATTATAGGAGTGTTTTTTAGTGAATGCAGCTGAACAGGCAACGAACCTTGAACTCGCCAGCAACATTGCTACGGTGGTTAACTTGTTCAAATTTGAGTTTCCTGATGCCAAATCTGATCTCAAACCCTGGAAAAATGACCCGGAAACTAGGGAGTTAGTCGATCCAGATTCTATAGATATTGGCTTTCACTTTCCTGGTATTAGCAAATCTTGGCGAAGTCGTAGCATTTTAATTCAAATCCGATTTTATCAAGATCCCATCAATAATTCCCGGCGGGCGATCGGCGTGGAGGTAGCTGGATTCGATCATCGCGGTGAAGCGTGGCGACTTTCTACGGTAGAAAACTGGAATGTTGTCGGCGCATCTTCGCCTTCTGATGAAATCGAGGATAAGCTCAAACAAATTTGCCGACAGATTTTAGAAGTATTTAATAAGCCAAGTGAATGAAGGGGGCAGGAGGAAACCTCTCCCATATTCGCGCAGCATCTTGTAGAGAGCATCTTGCAATTTTTAATTAATAATTTTTAATTTTTAATTGGAGCGAAGCGACTTGACCACCGTAATATTTGTACATGGCACAGGCATTAGGGAACGAGAATACAACGAAACCTTTCAAATAATTGAGCAAAAGATTCACGCCCAACGTCCTGATATCAAAGTTGCTCCCTGCCTTTGGGGTGTATTAGGTGCAAAGTTCAATGATAATCGGGCATCAGTACCCTTGGAGAATGCGACACTGGCTTTATCTCAAGGAGAAGAAGACGCAGAGATTGTACTGTGGGGGCAATTATACCGCGACCCTCTGTATGAATTACGGCTGTTGTCCTTGAAACCTGTTGAGGCAGGAAATCCCTTTGGGGAAGAACCAGGGGATATTTTACAATCTCGTGTAGCCAGTCTCACTCCGGGATCTCAACTGGAAGCTAAGTTGCAAGAGGCGGGAATTGCAGAGGTATTTGAGCCAGCACGAGAGGCGGTTATCCACAGTGAACCGTATCAACGGGCGTTGCTCACGGTTTCCGAATCTGATTTGAGTGAATATTATGCACCAATAGCTAGAGCAATTGTGGCTCAAGCTATGTTTATTAGCGAACAGCAAGAAGAATTTCCCCCCATACTCACCGATGCCCAATTGCGGGATGATGTTGTGGAATTGCTGACTCTGGCTTTGGGAGAGGCGGAGTTAGGATTAGTTGGCTGGTTATTAAAGCCATTTGTTGAACTAGCACAGTACGGCGGAACCAATTATGTCAGAGGAAACCGCCTTGAGCTAACTGATAAAATTTCGCCTATGCCTGGTGATATTTTGTTGTATCAGACACGGGGTGAAAAAATCAGGGCATTTATCCAGGAACAAATTGCCCAAGCAGAACCGCCAGTGGTTTTAATCGCTCATAGCTTGGGAGGCATCGCTTGTGTAGATTTGCTAGTGCAGCAGCAATTGTCTCAGGTGAAATTATTGGTAACAGTTGGTTCCCAAGCACCATTTTTATATGAGATTAACGCCCTCTACAGCTTAGAATATGGGCAGTTATTGCCAGAGCATTTCCCGCAATGGTTGAATATCTACGATTTACGAGATTTTCTCAGTTACGTGGGTAATAGAATTTTCCCTGAGCGAGTGCAGGATGTGGTAGTGGATAGTAGACAACCGTTTCCCCGTTCCCACGGTGCTTATTGGACAAATGCCAAAACTTGGGAGGCGATTATTTCGAGGTTGCCATAATGGTTTACTTTTTACGGAATCTAGAAAAACCCACTCCAAACCTCTCCTCTAAAAGGAGAGAGGCTTTAAATTTTCCCGCTTCTTTAGCAGGAAAGGGGGTTAAGGAGTGTTTTCAAACTCGAAGATCCCCCCTAACCCCCCTTAAAAAGGGGGGAAAAGAAACTCTAAAAGCCTCCTTAACCCCTCTTGTAAAGGCGAGAAAAAAAACTCTAAAAGCCCCCCTAACTCTTGTAAAGGCGAAAAAAGAAACTCTAAAAGCCCCCCTTAAAAAGGGGGGTTGGGGGGATCTCCAAAGACTCAGGTGCTTCAAGAAAGGTTTGAAAACACACTCTAGTGGGTTAGGTCATTTTCGCCATAACGTGAGAGGCTAGGTCATCATGCAGTTGATGGCTAAACCTGAGCGGACATTTGGGTTAATTGTGGGTATTGAAAAGTACCACGAAACTGCTTGGAACGTGCCAGGTGGAGGGCCAGCCGATGACGCGCTGAAATTTGCTCATTGGCTGCATCAGCACGGTGTACCGAAAGAGAATATCCGGTTATGTTTATCAGCGCTGGAAGAAAATCATCAGTTAATTGGGGAATGTGGGTTAACTGTAGAGTTAGCAACAGAGCAAAATATCTCCGACATTGTGACTAACTTTTTATCCCCAAAGTCGGGGGATTTACTCTACATTTTTTGGGCGGGACATGGTTTGATTACCTCAGAACGAGAGCGTCGGTTGCTTTGTGCTGATGCAAATAAACAGAATTGGCAGAATTTAGATTTGAATTCTTTATTAGTTTTGTTGGGTTCCAATAAATTTGAGATTCGTAATCATATTTGTATTATTGATGCCTGTGCCAATTATCTTTTAGAGTCGAAAGAGCCGAAAGAGCCGAAGGGAAGACCAGCTAACTTAGGTAGTAAAGCTTTTTTAAGTGGTCAGCCAAGGACAGATAGTCAACAGTTTGTGTTACTCGCTACGCGGGAAGGAGAAAAAGCTAAGGTAAATTCTGAAAATAAAACAGGATACTTTTCTCAAGCCGTGAGAGAGGCTTTAGCAGCAGCTAATGGGACTTTCCCCCCGAATATGATGGAAGTTGCTGAGGCAGTTAAGCAACGATTTACCAGTTTAGATAAAAAACAACTGCCGACTTATTTTTATTCCCGTAGTTGGGATGGAGATATCGAAAAATATCATTTCAACCCGTTGGATATCCCGCATAATATCCAACAGAGTCAAGCTCGTAAGTTTGTTGGGAGGGATGAGCAAATAGAACAATTACATCAGCTATTGCAAGCAAATGATATTGTGGCTATTACCGATGTGACTGGTCAAGGTGGCGTGGGTAAAACAGAGTTAGCTATTCAATACTCAGAGCAATATTTGGGAGATTTTTCTGGCGGGTGTTGTTGGTTAAATCCCCAAGAAACTGATTTGGGAACCCAGCTATTAGAGTTTGGTATCTCCAAAAAGTTTTTTGATTTCAAGATTTTTGAATCTCTTCAACAATTCAGTCCTGCGGGTAGAGTTTTCTATTGCTGGGATAACTGGCAAGATGGCAAAGTTTTATTAATATTTGATGATGTCAAAGACTGGAAGCAAATTCAACCCTATCTACCACTCCAACGTTCTCGGTTTAAGGTGTTAATTACCACTCGTCAAAACACAGGGTTAATATATCCATCACTACCATTAGGTGAATTGTCACCAGATGCAGCCTTAGAATTATTAACAACCCTGCTGGGAAAAGATAGCGTTGAAAAGGAATTAGAGTTTGCTAAAAGACTTTGCCGATTTGTGGATTATGTACCTATTGGACTTTACCAAATAGCAGCACAGTGCCGAGAGCCAGGGAGAGTATTATGCTAGCAGACATTCTCGCACGCCTACAAAAGCAAGCATCAGCAGGCGAGTCTGGCGTAACAGCAGCTTTTGAGTTAAATTGGCAATACTTAGAACCAGAGGCACAAAAATTAGGTTGTTTGCTGAGTTTGTTTGCTTTGGCTCCTATCCCTTGGTGGTTGGTAAAATCAGCAGCAAGTGCTAGCCATTTGGAATTTGACTTTAAAGCTAGCTGTACTGTTTTAGTTGAGCGTTATTTGCTGCAAGAATTGGCAGAGGACACTTACCAAGTTCACGAACTCATTCAGGAATTATTACGGCAGAAGTCAGAAGAGTTAGCTGAAGCAGATCGACTCAAGCGCGGCTTTTGTCAAGCAATGGTAGCCGTAGCAAAAGATATTCCTGAGAGACCCACCCTTATAGATATTGCTCAAGCAACTCTTGCCATTCCTCACCTTGCGGAAGTTGCTACAGTTTATAAAGCTTGGTTAAGCGATGAGGATTTAATCTCACCATTTGAGGGCTTGGTTAGATTTTACGCAGGTAAAGGAGCCTATGAGCAAGCTTTGCCTTGGGGTGAACAAAGTTTATCAGTTACTAGAAAATGTTTAGGAGAATCAAACCTGAATGTGGCATCAAGCCTGAACAATTTGGCAGGACTCTATTACTCCCAAGGAAGGTACAACGATGCTGAACCTTTGTTAATTCAAGCTTTGGAGATAAGAAAACGTCTACTGGGGAATGAACACCTCTCTGTGGCAGAGAGTCTGAACAATTTGGCAGAACTCTATAAATCACAGGGAAGGTACAACTATGTCGAACCTTTGGTAATTCAAGCTTTGGAGATAAGAAAACGCTTGCTGGGGGATGAACACCCGAATGTGGCAGAGAGCTTAAACAACTTGGCTGGATTATACTACTCACAGGGAAGATACAGCGATGCTAAACCCCTGTTAATCCAAGCTTTGGAGATGACAAAACACCTGTTGGGAGATAAACACCCAGACGTGGCAACTAGCCTGAACAATTTGGCATTACTCTACAATTCACAGGGAAGGTACAGCGATGCCGAACCTTTGTATATCGAAGCTTTGTCCATGACAAAACGCCTGCTGGGGGATGAACACCCCGATGTAGCAACTAGCCTGAACAATTTGGCATTCCTCTACGATTCACAGGGAAGGTACAGCGATGCCGAACCTTTGTACATCCAAGCTTTGGAGATCGCTGAACAACGGTTGGGAGCAAATCACCCTAATACAATAACTTGCCGTAAGAATCTGGCAGACTTGCGGCGGAATCGTCAGCCTTTATTCAGGAGAATGGTGGCTTTTGTCTCCCGTTGGTTTCAGTAATTTGGGTAATCTGCACCGGGTGTCTTACCCGCCTGGGATTCAAATCCCAGTCTAATAAGTAGGCAACATAATTAATTACACAATGTTATTGCAAATGCAGCAAAGCAAAATAAAGTGATCGCACAACCTAAAACTACTTCTCTACGATATGCTTTGCGAAGGGTGCGATCGCAATTACTGTAAATATTTTTATTTATCTATTTAATGAGCCTCTGAACTCCGTTAACGAGTATTTTATCTCCGTCAACGAGGCTTTTATCTCCGTTAACGAGTATTTTATCTCCATCAACGAGTCTTTTAGCTCCGTTAACGAGTATTTTATCTCCGTCAACGAGTCTTTTAGCTCCGTTCACGAGGCTTTTAGCTCCGTCAACGAGGCTTTTATCTTCGTTCACGAGTCTTTTAGCTCCGTTTACGAGGCTTTTATCTCCGTTAACGGGTTATAGAGATAGCGATCGTGGTTAATTGCACCATCTTTTACATCACATTCCACAGGATTTGAACCTAAATCCCAAATAGAAGATGTATGTTTAATACTAGTAATAATAATTTTTCCATTTTCTTGAATAATCTCAAACTTTTGGTTTTCCCCTAATAGTTCTTTAGGGATTAATAATCCGTTCTCTGTTGCTGTTAATTTCATGTTTAATTACCTCGATTTATTTTGTAAATTAATCAAATGAATTTGCTTTAATAGGTTGTTTGAAAAGTGGTTGGCTGTGATTATAGGCACTTATTGATCCCCCCTAACCCCCCTTAAAAAGGGGGGAACCGGAATCAAAGTCCCCCTTTTTAAGGGGGATTTAGGGGGATCTAAAACGTTTTGCTACCAAGAAAAGAACTTTTCAAACATCCTCTAAGGCGGGCAAGATGCCCACCTCACAAAATTGGATAAGGCTACCAGTTACCTACAGGTTGAGCAGTAGCACCCAGCATTGATGGATCGATTGAAATGCCCAATCCTTCAGCTACACGACGACCATAAGAAATATCTGCCCGGAAGAAGTGGCAAAGTTGGCGCATTTGGATGTCTTCCCTTGCTTGAGAGAGACTACCAACAATATTTTTAGCAAGACGCTCTTGCTGTTCAGGAGTTAGTAACCGATACAGATTACCTGCTTGGGTGTAATCGTCATTTCCTTCACGATGACTGTAACGATCGACTGTGACATCGCCTAAATGACTAGGTGGTTCTGCATAAGCTGGATTTTCTTTGGGCGTACCCTCAGCACTATTCGGTTCATAGTTAGGAACGCTACCGCCGTTGTTCCCCGATGCCATAAAGCCATCTCGCTGATAATGCATCACTGGACATTTGGGCTGGTTAACGGGTAGTTGCTGATAGTTACCACCCAAGCGATACCGTTGAGCATCTGGGTAAGAAAAAATTCGAGCTTGCAGCATTTTATCTGGAGAGAAACTAACGCCAGGAACCACTGCACTAGGGCTAAAAGCGGCTTGCTCTACTTCGGCGAAATAATTCTCAGGGTTCCGATTTAGCTCTAATATCCCGACTTCAATTAAAGGATATTCGCCTTGTTTCCAAACTTTGGTCAAGTCAAAAGGATTATCAGGATGTTTTTCCGCTTGCTCTTCAGTCATCACCTGAATACACATCCGCCACTTAGGATAATCTTTGTTAGCGATCGCTTCAAACAAATCGTGAGTCGCATGATCGGGATCTTCGCCCTTAATCTTAGCAGATTCTTCCTCCGTCAAGGTTTGATGCCCTTGCAGAGTCTTAAAGTGAAATTTACACCAAACGCGATCGCCCTCAGCATTAATTAAACTGAAGGTGTGGCTACCAAAACCGTCCATGTGTCGATGGGTTTTGGGAATTCCCCGATCTGAAAAGAGGATTGTCACCTGGTGAAGCGATTCTGGGCTGAGTGACCAAAAATCCCACTTTGCATTCTGATCTTTGCAATTGGTTTGGGGATTGCGCTTTTGGGTATGGATAAAATCAGGAAACTTCAAAGGGTCGCGGATGAAGAAAATAGGGGTATTGTTACCTACAAGATCCCAGTTACCCTCCTCAGTATAAAACTTGAGGGAAAAACCTCTAGGGTCGCGCTCGGCATCTGCTGAACCTTTTTCTCCGCCAACTGTCGAAAAGCGCAAGAGAACTTCCGTTTTCTTGCCAATTTCAGAAAAAAGTTTGGCTTTACTGTAGCGGGTAATGTCATTGGTAATAGTCAAAGTACCATGAGCAGCCGCACCTTTAGCGTGAACAACTCTTTCAGGAATACGTTCTCTGTTGAAATGAGCCAGCTTTTCTATGAGGTGGAAATCCTGCATTAATACAGGGCCACGCGCTCCAGCCGTAAGTGAGTTCTGGTTATCGCTAACTGGAATACCATCAGCAGTTGTCAAGTTTTGGGGTTCAGTCATGGGTTAAAGAAGCTCTCCATGTAAGTTACTCAGATTGCCCACAGTACATTTTAGTCAGTAGATGGATACCTACTGATAGAACAATCTAATTCATAGTCATTATGAGTTTATATACAAATCATACTCGATATGATTATGAATTGCTATAAATTTTTTTGCATTTTGGTAAGATGTAGAAGCTAAAAGGGCGGTTAGAAACCGCGTCTATACAGGCAAAACCCACCTCCGTGGGTTAAAAAACCTTAATTTTCTCTTAGGTGGACTTCTCTGCGAGACGCTACGCGTAGCGTCCCGTAGGGAAGGAGTAGGCTTGTGTAGGCGCGAATTCCATTCCCCCTGGCTCTAAGTTGACTGCCTTTCAGGTATTTAAATGTTTGAGAATCAACGAACAAACATCTGTCGCCTCAATTTGATGTTCATCAATTAGGTGACTTTGATGGGTGATAAATAGAGGCCCTTCATCTGAGGAAGTGGTGATATTACCGTGAGAGCCACGCACCAGGGAAGCATCCAAAGGAATTACATCCATCAGGTAGCGAAAACCTAGTTGTTTCTTAAGTAACTTGAGAGCAATTTTTCCTTGAGGAAATTTTATTTGTGGATCGAGGAAAAGTTCTACAGGATCGTAACCAGGTTTGCGGTGGATATCTACAGTTCTAGCAAAATCAGGCGCTTTGGCATCATCGAGCCAATAATAATAGGTAAACCAAGCGTCAGATTGTGCGATCGCTACCAACTCTCCCGATCTAGGATGATTGAGATGGTAGGCTTGTTTCCCCTCTTCATCCAACACCTGCGCTACACCTTCAGTCGCTTCTAAAAGCGATCGCACTTTCGGGATATACGTCGGATCGTTGACATATACATGAGCAATTTGATGATCGGCAACGGCAAAGGCAATGCTAGCGCCAAAATCGAGCAGTTCTCGCCCTAATTCTTCTCGCACAGCAATTAAACCATTTTCCCGTAGTACGCGGTTCAAATCCACAGCTTTGGAGACTGGGGTAATGCCATACTCAGAAAGAATAATTACCTGAGTGTTGTGTGCTTCAAAATATTCAATCAAATCGCCACAAACAGCATCAATTTCTCGCAAATCTGCTTGAATCTGTGTTTGATTGTTACCAAATTTTTGCAGACAGTAATCTAAATGTGGTAAATAAACTAGTGATAATGTCGGGCTGTAACGTTCCTCAATCCACTTTGCGGAATTGGCAATCCATTGGCTAGAACTAATGGTAGTTTTTGGCCCCCAGAAATCGAACAGAGGGAAATTTCCTAAATCAGATTGAATTTGCGATCGCACATCACTAGGATGGGTATAAATATCGGGTAATTTTCTCCCATCTGCGGGATACATTGGACGCGGCGTAATAGCATAATCTACTGAAGAATACATGTTGTACCACCAAAAAAGGTTGGCACAAGTAAAAGTTGGGTCAATTGATTTAGCTATTTCCCAAACTTTGGGAGCTTGTACTAGTTTATTAGATTGTCGCCAAAACTTCACTTCACATTCATCACGGAAGTACCAACCATTAGCGACAATTCCATGTTCATTAGGCAATTTTCCTGTTAAATAAGTAGCCTGAACAGAACAAGTTACAGCAGGTAGAACTTTTTTAATGGGAGCCACTTGCCCTTTAGCAGCCCAAGAAGATAAAAACGGCGTGTTTTCTCCTAGTAAACTGGGCGTTAATCCCACGACATTTAGAACAACTGTTTTTTTCATAAACTTAGTTTCTTCTTAATTTGCGACGAATTCTTTTAATATCCACTCATATTCACGCTGAATAGAAGTCAGCATATCTATCTTCATTTCTGACGGCAATACATCCCAAGTGTAAGTTTCAATTTCTAAATGTGAGCAAGCATTATTTGTCTGAAGTAGATGTAAAACAGTAGCAATATCATCTTGGGTAGATTGCAAAATTTGATAATCATGAATGAAAATTGGGACATGAAAGTGAGTGCGCCATTCTTCAGCTAAAGATTCCTCTAAATGTGGTAATGCAGTTATTAAGTCAGGATAGTGATGCAGTGTACCATCGCTACGACGTTCTATTACCTGGTGAAGATAGGTAGATTCTGCAAAAGGACGTAAACGCTCAACTATCAAACTACGCTTTTCAACCTCAGCAGGTATTTTTACTTTAATTGCAGCGCTGATTTGAATCTTCCCAATTTTAATTCCTGCCGATTGCAAACGTGTAAATACAGATTGCGGTTCCTCATATTCAACTGAAAAATGGCAGGTATCATAACAAAGCCGAACGTGTTCTAGCAATTTAGTCTCTGCTAAACTTTGCTCTATATTTAATTTTTCTGATAAATAAATACCACCAATTGGCAATAACCAATTTTGATAGAAATCAATTACTTCTGAAGTATTTTCAATTAAACCATCAGGCTCAGGTTCTAAATCAATATGAAGTATCTTGCCTGTTTCTTGGCCGATGCGAATCATTTCTACAACAACTGATGCTATGTTCAAACAACTCTTTTTCAGAACAGTCTCAAAAGTTGCTTGGTCTTTTACCCACCAAGGTTTATAGGATAATGGTAGTGTAGAAATTCCGCCATCAAGCCCTTGAGGTAAGAGACTAGCTAAAATGTGTGCCAAGTTTAATGTATAATTAACACGTTCTTGTGTAGACCAATCTGGTGCATAAACTTGGTCTTTTACCACCTGTCTATGAAATCCGCCATAAGGAAATCCATTTAAGGTGAAAACATATAAATCTTGTTGAGTCAGCCAAGTTTGGAATTGAGCCAAGTTATTACTTTCTAAAAGTTCTTTTGCAGCAACATCTGCTAACCTCAAGCCAATACCAAAAGGTTCTGTTGGCGATAAACGTGATTTGAGTTCGGGAATATACTTCTGTAAATTGGCAAAAACCTCTAGCCAAGTTTCACCAGGATGAATATTACTGCAATAAGTTAAGTGAAAATTATTGTTTTTTGTAATTTTCATTTTCTAGCTCTATCCCTTGTATATGTAATCTGTTTTCTTCGGCTTAAACTATTTCACAAAATACTTGCTACGTATTCATGGCTAGGGGCGCATATATGTGCGCCCCTACAGCCAATTAATGGTATTACTGGGTGTATACATCCAAATTTAAGTAACAGCAAATACTTTTGCTAACTTCATCGAAATTGGTAGTAAGATTAGAACAAATAAACCGTAATACAAACCAGCAAAACCAGATGCAACTGTTGCATCTAAGACTATTAGAGATAAAACGCCTATTTTCACAGCATTTCGGATATTTTCGGCTATCGGTTCCCGCGCCGCTTTGATAAAATTAGGTAAGATTCTGATAGCTAAGAAAATAGCGAATGGTAGTGCTGCGATCGCTGTATACTCTTCTAATAATCCTAAAGCTAAAACTGCCGTCAAAACTATTGCAATTAGCAGTAGCGCGAGTACTCCTGTAATCTTCTTACCACCGTGAACTTCACCCTGACTAATTGCGGTAATAGCAGCAATATAAAGAACAGGAATCAGCGCTAAATACCACCGTTCTCCGATTATTTCTGGTACAGCACTTACACCTAATAATAAGTTACTGCCACGGCACAAACCCATATTTAAAGGGCCGAAAAAAGGATGATGTTTGGCAAGTGAATCATACAAAAGAGATGAAAGAGTGATGAAGATAGCGATCGCAGCACTCAATAACGATACTTGAAAAGCAGCTATAATCCCGATTGTAAACAGTATACTCCCCAATAAAGTAGCATTTTGACGAGATACGCGACCACTGGGAATTGCTCTATTTGGTCGTTCTTTTGCGTCTAATTCTGCATCGAAAACATCATTAAAAACTATACCGCCACCGTATAAGCCAGTTGTAGCCAATAACAACCAAGCTAATGGAATTAGTATGGAAAAACTTGCTTCTCCATTCATTAATTGAACAAAAATAATCCCAGAACCAGAAGCAGCAAAACCTAGAAGAATATCTGCCCAAGCAGTAACAATATTAGCGGGACGCATCAATTCCAGATAACCCCGCCAACTTTGAAAATTTAAGCTTGCAACATTCACTTATCTGCCTCCGTGTCTAGTATTTCTCAAAATAAACCGCATATTACAGATTAACCAGATATTTATACACTCCTCACTGCCAATTTTTTACTCAATCAACACAAAATCTGAAACTGATTTGATTCCTGGTTCTTGTCCCCGTAGCACAGAATTACCACTGAACATTTGACGTTGATCGATAGATTGAGGATTGAGCCAATCTGAAGCTTTCATCTGCCCAGTTTGACTGTAAGCAGCTAGGGCATTTTCATAACAAACTGCTCGTACATGTTCTTCAGGAATGCCCCTATCTAACATCAACTGAGCCGTTTTCGGGACTGCCAAAGGATCGCTAATACCCCAATCAGCACTACTATCTACAATGATGCGATCGCATCCATATTTACGTACAACTTCTACCATCCTGGCGTTACCCATCTTCGTCTGTGGGTAAATCGTGAAAGCCGCCCAAAAGCCACGTCCTAATACTTCTTCAACGGTTTCTTCGTTATTGTGATCGATAACTACTTGTGAAGGATCTAAACCATATTCAATACAGCGATCCATACTCCGACTAGCACCCGCCTTCTTATTGCGATGAGGAGTATGAATTAGTACCAAGGTATCGAGTTCTTTGGCTAATTCTAACTGTTGACAAAAGTACTTATCCTCTGCTTCTGTCATGTCGTCATAGCCAATTTCACCAATGGCAACAACTCCTTCTTTACAAGCATAAAGTGGTAGCAGTTCCATAACTTCAGCTGCTAGCGCTTCATTGTTAGCTTCTTTCGGATTTAGGCCGATTGTACAGTAGTGTTGGATGCCAAACTGACTAGCACGAAAGCGTTCCCAGCCGACAAGACTACTGAAGTAGTCTTTAAAGGAGCCAGCATTCGTTCGGGGTTGTCCTAACCAAAAGGCTGGTTCAATAACGGCGACAATGCCATATTCCCGCATTACTAAGTAATCGTAAGTAGTACGGGAACACATGTGAATGTGAGGATCGATATACATCATGGTTTTAATGATTGGGCATTGGGAAAGAGGAGGCAGGAGGCAGAAGGCAGGAGGCAGAAGTACTTTAATTTTGAATTGATTTCTCCCTCATCCCCACTCGCCACTCCCTTTTATTTGTAAACAAAGAGGCGTTAGCGCAGCTTGCCGCAGGCATCACGGCTAAAATTGTTCCAAGTCAGATTACCTTGTTGAATGGATGACTGTAAATCTGGGTAACGAGAAAGTAATGCTTGCGCTTGGGGTAAAGGAGACTCAGCACAAGCTAACGCTGCGGCTTCTTGTTCGGCTGTATCCCCATTAGCCAGTACTTTTTCCAAATCTGTAACGATCGCACTATCCGCAAACCGCCCTACAGGTCGCCAAAGTTCTGGCGTAACTGAGCGTTTAGCTGCCCAACGTTCATGGGCATAGTCTGCTAACATCTTCGCTAATTCTGGGTTAGCACGTTGGTCTAGTCCCCAAATTAGATGCAAAGGACTGCTGACAAACACAGCCTTCAGTACCATCTGGTTCCAAGCAGCATTGTCTAAATAATTCGCTGGATAAGGGTTACGTAGTGCTATGGCTTGGAATACATTACTCATATTGCTGCGAATTCCCTCAGCAGCGCGATGGCGATGTAACTCTGGATGTGCTAACAGCGGCAAACTTTGATAAAGAGCAACTAACTCCCCCATATCGGCAGTGGAGAAGACTTGATCGAGCGATCGCACATAGCCCTCAGCATCATCGTGGGGCAAAGCTAGAAGCAAGAGTGTGCGACCTGCTTGATCTACACTCCAATTACCAGGATACCAACCGGGAATCACATCTTCTACTGCTTCCAAGTCCTGGAATGTTAGCTGCAAATCCTGTTTACCTAGATAACGCGGTACAGCACTAAATGCCATGAAAAAAACTCTTTCAGCAGCGCCGCTAGAAATTTGTGCCTGCTTCTGCTCCAGCCAAGCAAAAGCTTTCTCTGAAACAGACTTTGACAGCCAGTGATGCAGTAACTTGTTTACTTTACTCATGATAAATTTCAGGAGAAGTTGCCCAACTTTTTTGTGACAACTAAGTATAAAATCTACCACTAAACTTGATACTTTGTGTTTAAAACAGCTAATAATATACTACTGAGTTCGTAACTTTACTGAATCTATAAAATTTTCCCGATTTTGGAGAAGATATTGTAAAGATGCTATTTTAATTAGATAAACTCTAGAATTAACTTACGGAAAAAAATTAGAATCTTATCTAAATAAGAATATCCATTGCTAACTTCAGATATAAACGATAGGCATCAATAAAGTTGTAAATTAATATTATTGTCAACTTTGTAGTCCAGGATAAATACACTTGAAAATTATGATTAATTTAATAATTTTAGCTGTCTAGCAAATCATTTAAATGCTGAAGTATTTGATGGTTCATTATCTTGAATTTAGTTTCAATTTCAATTCCAATAGTGGATATATGCACAGTTACTAAAAAATAATAATACTTGAAATGGTTATTAAACAAAAAACTGCTCTTAATCTGCAACCAATTAACCAATGTGTCCGCGTGACCTTCAACTATGATGTTCACTTCACTAGAGGTCTGTTTCAGTTAGATAATCCTTTATTTGCACAAGTGATTGCCGCAGATGGGGAAACAACTCCAAAGCAAGTACTAGCTGTAGTAGATGGAGGATTTTTACAGTACCAGGATGGCTTACTAAAAAAATTATCAGTCTATGCTCAGTATTATGAAGATGTACTAACACTGAGCGGTGAGCCGATAGTAGTTCTTGGTGGAGAACGAGTTAAGAATGATTCTAGATTTATAGATCAAATTCATCAGCGAATCAATGCAGCAGGATTGTGCCGTCACTCCTACGTTTTAGCAATTGGGGGTGGAGCCGTCCTAGATATGGTAGGATACGCAGCAACAACGGCTCATCGAGGAATTCGGCTGCTACGAGTACCGACAACAGTATTAGGCCAAAACGATTCGGGTGTAGGGGTAAAAAACGGAATCAATGCTTTCGGCAAGAAAAACTTTTTGGGTACATTCATGCCGCCTTATGCTGTCTTAAATGACTTTGATTTTCTGACTAGCCTTGACGATCGAGATTGGCGATCGGGTATTGCAGAAGCGGTGAAAGTAGCGCTGATTAAAGATGCAGATTTCTTCGATTTCATTATGACTAATGCCGATAAATTGGCTAATCGGGATATGGACATAATGGAAAGATTGATCTATCGCTGTTCGCAGTTGCATTTAGAGCATATTGCTGGTGGCGGCGATCCATTTGAAATGGGTTCATCGCGTCCTTTGGATTTTGGGCACTGGGCTGCTCATAAACTGGAGCATTTAACTAATTACAGTTTACGTCACGGTGAAGCTGTAGCGATCGGTATTGCTTTGGATACGACCTATTCATATTTAACAGGTCAACTCTTGAAATCTGAGTGGCAAAGTGTTCTACATACACTCAATAAATTGGGGTTTACATTGTATGTATCAGCGCTTACAGAGCAATTAGATCAACTAGACCATCCCGATTGTCTATTTAGGGGGCTTACTGAGTTCCGCGAACACTTGGGAGGAAATTTGACAATCACTCTTCTAGAAGGAATTGGGCAGGGAATAGAAGTCCACCAGGTGGATTTGTCTTTGTATAGAGATGCTATTTTGATGTTGCAAGATTGGGAACTTTCGCATTGATTTTCTCTTATCAAGCAGAATTCAGGAGGGGCTAAACCATAAATCGCTCACCGAATGAATCATGATACTAGGGTGTATTGTATACAAACGAGCGATCGCTAACCAAAATCTTATAGCGATCGCAAGCAAAATTCTATTCCTGACTTGTTTTCGGTTTGATGTATGCGATCGCTTGTTTCCAAACAGTGATTTGCTGACTGTTTTCATCAGCAATACAGATACACTGTGGGTCTTGCCATACAACCTTTCCTATGAGTACATCTTGAGTCAGCAGCTTTAATTCTACTGGCGTTGTTTGTTTAATCAGGTTTTGGACTTGTCTAATACTGGGTAAAGTGGTGTCAAATTCGGTAAGCATTTTTAGTAAAGATGAACCTACAAGGCAAAATAAAGAGTAACTAATCCTTGATAATTCATCCTTGAGAAAATGGCAATCGAATTTACTAAGTATCATGGTCTGGGCAATGATTTTATTCTAATTGACAATCGCTCGTCATCTTTGCCTGTATTGACTCCAGAGCAAGCCATCAAGTTGTGCGATCGCCATTTTGGTATCGGTGCTGATGGTGTAATTTTTGCCCTACCTGGAGAAAATGGCACTGACTACACCATGCGGATTTTTAATTCTGATGGTTCAGAACCAGAAATGTGTGGCAATGGCATTCGCTGTTTAGCTGGCTTTTTGGCAGATTTAGAAGGTGAATCCCGGAATAAAGATTCATATCGCATTCATACTTTGGGTGGTGTAATGACTCCCCAACTCTTATCTGATGGTCTAGTTAAAGTAGACATGGGTTTACCCAGATTACTCGCTGGCGAAATTCCTACCACTCTTGCACCTGTTGAAGAAAAAGTAATCTCTCAGCCGTTGGAGGTGGCGGGGAAAACTTGGGAAGTAACTTGTGTAAGTATGGGAAATCCTCACTGCATTACCTTTGTGGAAGATGTAGCAGCAATTGAACTAGAAAGCATAGGCCCGAAATTTGAGCATCACCCAGCTTTTCCCCAACGCATAAATACTGAATTTATTCAAGTGGTACGCCTTGACTATTTGAAAATGCGGGTGTGGGAACGGGGTGCTGGGATTACATTAGCTTGTGGGACTGGTGCTTGCGCTTCTTTAGTGGCTGGTGTGTTAACCGGGAAATGCGATCGCACCGCCACTGTAGAATTACCTGGTGGCCCCTTGCAAATTGAATGGTCAGAAATCGACCAACGGGTTTACATGACAGGCCCAGCTGAACGAGTCTTCACGGGGAGACTGTAACCGATTTATCACCGAGATTACGCAAGTATTAGAGTTATTTTGAGGGTTTGTAGTAAAGACTTTAGTGTTTAGAGGATGTTTGAAAAGTGGGTGGCTGTGATTTTAGGCACTTATTGATCCCCCCTAACCTCCCTTAAAAAAGGGGGAACCGGAATCAAAGTCCCCCTTTTTAAGGGGGATTTAGGGGGATCTAGAACGTTTTACTACCGATAAGAGGACTTTTAAAACAGCCTCTTAGAAAATCAGGACTAAAGTCCTTACTACGAACTTATTAAGATTCACTTTCTTGTAGAGATTGTATGGGGGGACTAACGCTAGATTTGATAGATTCTTTATTAGAAATTGCTAAATATATACCCCCTAAAATTAATGCCAACCCTAGCAAGTTAAAAATACTCAAGTTTTCCGAGAAAAGTATCCAAGCAAGAATAGCAACAATCACTGGATTGAGTAACAAAAGTAAAGAGATAAATCCTGAAGAAAAAGTTTTCAAGCTGTATACAATTAGCCCATGACCCAAAGCTTCGCAAATAGCAGCTAGTGCAAATACTACTAACCACCCCGACAAAGTAACTGGCAAAGGTTGTTTTTCAAAGATTAGCACTACTGGAATCATCAATGAAGTTGCGATGACACAGCGCCACAGAAGGATAGTAATAATTGAAAACTTATTGCGGATTTGCTCGATCAGTAAAAAGTTTGCTGCATAAAATATCGACGAGATCAGGGCAACAGCATCACCTGTAAAATTATTATTAGAGCGTAATAAATCTTCAAATCCAACTGCGATCGCGCCGATTATAGCTAATATCAGACCAATGATAAATTTGCGCCCAAAAATCTGATTAAAAAATAGCCATCCTCCTAATGTAGTAAATAGCGGATTGAGACTACCTAACGCATTGGCATTAGCAGCACCAGTCTGGGTTAGCGCCCAAGTCCAAGATAATCGACCTAATACATGAACTAGACCCACTGCTATTAAAAACGCTATCTCTTTGATTGGATAAGGCTGCTGTGGTAATACAGGTTCATCATCTTTAATATGAGTTCGTGCTTGGTTAATTCCACTCCATAATCCAAAGATAATAGTCGCTATCCATAAACGATTAAATAATGTAGCAGTAGCGCTCATTTCTCTAAGAGCAATTTTAATAAATATTGCTGTTGAAGATAAAGCTAATAATGCAATTATTACTATGATTATCGGCAGGATGTTTAAAGTTTTATCAGACTTTTCTGGTGTTAGGCTTAATTGGTTTTCTACCATTTAGTTTATATTTATTATACGAACCGCAAAGTCGCCAAGTGCGCCAAAGGAAAAAGAGCAATTATTTAGGATTACTTAGGTAATAGTGCCATAGAAGTCTTGCCGCAACTGCTCGCCACGGCCGCCAGTGCTGTGTCATTGCTTCCAGTTGAACTGGTGTTGGACGTGTCGCCAAGTTTTTGATTTTTTGCAAAGCGATCGCGATCGCTAAATCGCCTTTAGGAAAGACATCAGGACGTTGCAGCGCCATGAGTAAATAAATATCAACTGTCCAGTCTCCTATACCTTTGAGGCGCTTTAACTCAGTTCTGATAGTAGTTTCGTCCATTATTTCCAGCTTGCTGAGGTCAAGCTGATCGTTTGCGATCGCATTCGCCAATCCACGACAGTATAGAATCTTTTGCCGGCTGAATCCAATTCCTCTTAATTGAACATCATCCAATGTCAGAAAATTTTCTGGCGTTAGCGGTACAATAACCCCACATAGACGGTTAAATACAGCCCTTGCAGCTGCTACGGAAACTTGCTGTTCCAGAATTATGCACAGAAGCGTTGCAAAACCCGGTTCTCTTGACCATATTGGTGGAGGCCCGAGTGTTTCTAAAATCCGAGCCAAATCGCTGTCAAGATTGGCAAGCACCATTAAACCACGGGTGAGACTTTCTTCAGTCAATGATTCTAGTTCAGGTATTTGAGTCATCTTTAATCGATTTCGATTCTTGTACAAGTAATTTTTGTTTGCGCTCAATCCCCCAACGATAACCACCAAGACTGCCATCACTCCGCAGCACCCGATGACAGGGTATAATTACCGCGATCGGGTTAGCTCCACAAGCATTTCCCACCGCACGGACTGCTTGGGGTTTGGCAATATCACGGGCAATATCAGTGTAAGTACGAGTTTCGCTATAGGGAATTTTTTGCAATACTTGCCAAACCTGTTTCTGAAATGCTGTCCCACGGATATCCAGTGGTAAGTCGAGATGTGTTTCATCTCCCGCAATCAAATCGAGGATTCCTTGTATCCATTCTTTGTGTATGTGGTCATCACGTATGATGTGCGCTTGGTGAAATTCTTGATTCAAGATGTGTTCGAGTTTGTCTGCTTCATCACCTAGTTTAACGGCACAAATCCCCTTGTCTGTTGTTGCCACCAGTAAATATCCTAGCGGACATGGAGCGATCGCATAGACAATGTTGATTGTCTTTCCAGCTTGTTGGTAAATTTTTGGTGTCATTCCCAGTTGCTTTGGTGCTTTCTCATAAATTTGACTACTTGAACCATACCCCGTGTCGTAAACTGCATGAGCAATTTCCTCCCCTGACTGGAGACGCTGCTTTAATCGTTGGCTACGCAGTGCATCTGCATATTGAAAAGGGGATACACCAATTATTTGCTTGAATACCTTTTGCAAATAACTAGGACTCATTTCCACCTGAGAGCATAATTCTGAGAGGGTGGGGATGCGATCGCTTTGTGCTTCAATGTATCGACATACTGCTAAGATTTTCGCTCTGGCTGGATTTGGAACTGTTTCAAATTGTGGCTGACAGCGCTTACAAGGTCGAAAACCTGCGTTTTGAGCCTCTTTTGCTGACTGGAAGAAACAAACTTGATTGCGATTTGGTCTGCGACTAGGGCAAATAGGTCGGCAATAAATGCCTGTGGAACGAACACCGTAGAAAAACTTGCCCTCAATTGTGGCATCTCGGTTGAGAACGGCTTTCCAGAGAGTTTCCTCTAAAAGTTGTGCCTGTTGTAATTGCATTCATGCCACCTCTGCCCTTTCTGTTACGCTATGTACAAAGCTGCTAACACTAGACTAAGTGTATTGAAAACTACTTTCTATCTGATTGTTGCGATCGAAGTCGGCTTTGTTTACTGTAACTACGGCTAGACGGTGTTCTGGGTGCGTAATTTTCGAGAATTTAGGATTATTTGGGTGATGTTTAGCGATCGCTTTTTTGGAGTTTTGCTACTTTTTACTGTTCTCGTGTTTTCAGTTTGGGTAACAGTTCACCATGAATATCTGCTCAAGATGATTCATTCAATATATCTAAAAGTTCTTGAGGAATTTTGAGAGTCTGTTTATACAGAAGTTTTCAGATGGATAGCTGTGTAGCTATTGTCTTGAGTGTCAAGCGATGCCTATGGTGGTAAACTACGCACTTTAGAGTTATGCTACTTTTAACGACTTTTCTAGTGTTTTTGGCTCAGGTAGAGGTTGGCCGTCAGCCAAAGATGATTCAATCAGCATTTCTAAAACTTCTTGAGCATTTTTGAAAGCTTCTTCGTAAGTATCTCCGTGAGTATGACAAAACTCTCCCCATTCAGGAAGACTCACAACAAAACACTCATCTTCATCAGACCACTGAATAATTATTGTGTAGTGAGAATTCATTCTTGTTCTTCCTCTTGAGCCTTTTTAATTTCTTCTAACCTTTGAAGTGCATTATTAACATCTTTCTCCTGGTAAGCTTTAGCATCATTCCCGTCTTTACCTGATATGGTAACTCTCCCAGATAGTAGGGGATGATACCAATTAGTATGGCTACCTTTCCCATGACGGTATGTAAACCCTGCTTGTAGCAACAAGCTTTTAAGTTCTCTGATTTTCTTGGGCATATACTCAGCTTACATTTACTTTCCCCACTGCTTTAACTTGTTCTGAACAAATTCTCGCACTTTTCCATCTGGGTCATTCTCTACTAGGTCATGCAACAATGGTAAAGTCTGGGGATGTTGAGGAAATTGCTTGATAATTATCTCCAGTGCAACGCGCCGAGGGTTGGTTTCATAGTCTTGCTTACGCTCAAAGGGGTCATTGACAGCGCAGTTGTAGTAAATTTCAAACAATTCAGGCTGATATCTGAAGTGTTTGGCTAATGCTTGGATTGCTGCACTTCGCATATTCCATTGATTATCAGCAGTGGCGCGGTCTTTGAGAATCCAGCGAGTGTCCGGGTGATTTGGGAAATTACTGGCTAATGCTTCGATAGCTGCACTTCGCACATTCCATTGATTATCAGCAGTGGCGTGGTCTTTGAGAATCGAGTGGGTGTCCGGGTCATCTTTGAAATTGCTGACTAATGCTTTAATCGCTGCACGCCGCACATTTCCATCATCAGCAGTGGTGAGGTCTTTGAGGAATGAGCGGGTGTCCGGGTCATCTGGGAAATTGCTGGCTAATGCTTCGATGGCTGCACATCTGACATAGTTTTTATTATCAGCAGTAGTGAGGTCTTTGAGAAACGAGCGGGTGTCTGGGTCATCTTTGAAATTGCTGACTAATGCTTCGATGGCTGCATCTCGCACATACTGATAATTATCAACAGTGGCGCGGTCTTTAAGGCAGTGTAAGGCATCACGGTTATCTTTCCAAATTGAGGCGATTGTTACAACTGCTTGAATGCGAACTTCCTGAACTAGCTCAGTTTCTTCTGCGTTGTCATAGGTGTAATAATACCAGAGGTCATATTTGGTTAAGTCTTTTACCTTGCCAAATAATTTATTAGCCACTGACGCAATTACCGAGCGATTTCTAACTTCTGCAAGACACTTAGCCGCTAAAAACAAGTTAAGAAATTTTTCCTCTTCACCATCTTGCACCATCAAGTAATCAAGAATTTCACCAACAAATTTCGCATCAATCATTCCCGCAATTAGCCGCAATACCTCATGCCAAGTTTCATCTTGCCAGTGTTTGCCAAAAACTTCAGTTTTGAGATCCTCAATTGAAATACTGCCTTCCTTCTCAAACTGCCAGACAAACTCCCAAGCACAGAAATATTCTAAAAATTTCCGATGCAGAAAGGCATTGCTTGCTATCCAGCTAATAAACCATTCCAGCATAATGTTCACGCCTGCTAAGTGCTTGACTACGAGTATATACACCAGTCTGAGAAATCTTTCTAGATTTCTAGGTTTTTAGGCAGTGCGAGTCTATTCATCCAAAACTTAAGATTATCTGAATTTATATGCTGCGATCACACAGATGTGCAAACTGAAGATTTGTTAAAAATAACTATATACTGTGCATGAATATTAGGAGTAGTTTTATGGTTCTACAAGTTAACCCCATCCAAAAAGAACCAATTGTTACTTGGGAAGCACTTCCAGCCGACTTCATTTTACCAGACGATCCAGTGGAAAATATCCAACAACCTGCGATCGCTGCTGCGCTTACCGATGCTTTGGGAAGTACAGGGCGCATCCAACCTCAAATGCTGATTGGCTCTAACTTTGGGCTTGTAGCCACAGTCAACAAAAAAATCGTTGTCAAAGCCCCTGATTGGTTTTATGTCCCTCAAGTGCAGTCTGTGGGAACAAATGTAGTTCGTCGCAGCTACACCCCAAATTTAGAAGGCGCGCCTGTGGCTGTAGTGATGGAATTTCTCTCAGATACAGAAGGTGGAGAATTATCAGTCCGTTCAACTCCGCCTTACGGTAAACTCTATTATTACGAAAAGATTCTCCAAGTTCCAACCTACGTAACCTACGACCCTTACGAACCAAGTCTAGAAATACGGTGCTTACAAAATGGGCAATATACTTTGCAGCAAGCAGACGCTAATGGACGCTACTGGATTCCTGAATTAGAGTTATTTCTGGGAATTTGGCAAGGTGAAAGATTATGCCAAACTATGAATTGGCTGCGCTGGTGGGATACAGCAGGAAATTTACTGTTGTGGAGCAGCGAACAAGCCCAACAAGAACGCCAACGCGCTGAACAGGAACGCCAGCGTGCTGATATATTAGCAGCTAAGTTACGTGAGCTAGGTGTTGACCCTGATGCGTAGGCGTACCCCATCGTAGACATCGCATAACCTAAACAAATGCTGGGAATAATAATTTTGGGATATCAGCACCAAAATTCCATGAAACAGCAGAAAAATCAGTTCAGCCATCTTACTGCGATCGAAAGAAGTTATTTATCATTTCCTGCACAGTTTTTATTAAATCAAAACCTTCTACAAGGCAAAATACTAGACTTTGGTTGTGGCTTTGGTAATGATGTTAAAATATTGCGCCAAAAAGGTTGTGATATTACAGGCTATGACCCTTATTATTTTCCAGAATATCCTGAGACTAAATTTGATACAATAATTTGCTTTTATGTTTTAAATGTTTTATTTACTGAAGAACAAACTAATGTTCTTATGGAAATATCACACTTATTAAAACCAGGAGGAAAAGCTTATTATGCTGTAAGGAGAGATATCAAAAAAGAAGGTTTTCGAGAGCATTATATTCATAAAAAGCCTACCTGTCAGTGTATTGTCAAACTTCCTTTTACTTCAGTTTGTTTAGATGAATATCGGGAAGTATATGAGTATGTACACTATAATCATCAGCGAAATTCATCTAATTATTGTATATTCTGTAATCCCCATAAAACTCTCAAACTAGTAACTGAATCAGCAACTGCTTATGCTATTTTTGATGGCTATCCTATAGGAATCATATTTGATTTTTGAAAAAGACTACGAGATAATACTGAGGTAAATATCGGTCTAAGAGTGAACCATG
>NZ_JAAGOG010000391.1:0-2574 GCF_010747425.1 Nostoc sp. UIC 10630 | reverse complement strand
CAGGGGAGGCAGGGGGAGAAAATACTTTCTCATACCCTAAAATTATTGGTGGTCGTTATGGTCTTTCTTCTAAGGAATTTACGCCGGCAATGGTGAAGGGGATTTTTGATAACCTTGCCGAAGCTAAATCGAAGAATCATTTTACGATTGGGATTAATGATGATGTTAGTCATACTTCCTTGAGCTTTGACCCTAAGTTTTCTACAGAATCGGATAATGTTGTTCGGGCAATGTTTTATGGGTTGGGTTCAGATGGGACTGTTGGGGCTAACAAAAACTCTATCAAGATTATTGGTGAAGAAACCGATAATTACGCCCAAGGCTACTTTGTCTTTGATTCCAAGAAATCTGGCTCAATGACAGTTTCTCACCTCCGTTTTGGCAAAGAGCCAATTCGCTCCACCTACTTGATTGACCAAGCCAACTTTATTGGTTGTCATCATTGGGGATTTCTAGAACGCATAGATATTTTGAAAGCTGCTATTCCTGGGGCAACTTTGCTGCTTAACAGTCCATATAATGCAGATACCGTCTGGGAGAATTTGCCGTTGAAGGTACAGCAGCAAATTATCGATAAGCATTTGAAGTTATACGTAATCAATGCTAGCCAGGTTGCCCGTGAAAGTGGCATGGGTGGCAGAATTAACACCATTATGCAGGTCTGTTTCTTTGCCTTAGCGGGAGTCTTGCCGCAAGAAGAAGCGATCGCTAAAATCAAACAAGCAATTGAGAAGACTTATGGTAAAAAAGGCCCAGAAGTTGTCCGTATGAACTTGCAAGCTGTAGACAATACTCTAGACAACTTGCATAAAGTAGATGTACCACAGACAATCAACAATCAACAATCAACAATTAACAACCCAAGATTGCTGGACTCCGCTCCCGAATTTGTGCGGGAAGTTCTGGGGAAAATCATGGTGTGGGAAGGTGATGATTTACCTGTTAGCACATTACCTGTTGATGGCACATTCCCTGTAGGTACTGCCAAGTGGGAAAAACGTAACGTTGCCGAAGAAATACCTGTGTGGGAGCCAGATGTCTGCGTTCAATGTGGGAAATGCGTAATGGTTTGTCCCCACAGTGCCATCCGCGCCAAAGCTTATCAAGCTGATGAGTTAGTCAATGCACCAGAAACCTTTAAGTCAACTGGTGCAAAAGATAAAGACTTTGCCAATCAAAAATTTACCATTCAGGTAGCCCCAGAAGATTGCACAGGATGTACGATTTGTGTAAATATTTGCCCTGCTAAAGATAAATCTGAGCCATTGCGGAAAGCGATTAACATGGCGCAGCAGTTGCCTTTACAAGAGCAAGAGCGGAAAAACTGGGATTTCTTTTTGAGTTTACCTAATCCTGACAGGCGATCGCTAAAATTAAACCAGATTCGCCAACAACAACTGCAAGAACCTTTATTTGAATTCTCTGGTGCTTGTGCAGGTTGTGGTGAAACACCTTATTTAAAATTATTAACACAATTGTTTGGCGATCGCGCCGTCATCGCCAATGCAACAGGTTGTTCCTCAATTTATGGTGGCAATCTCCCCACAACTCCTTGGACAACCAACGCCCAAGGACGCGGCCCCGCATGGTCAAATAATTTATTTGAAGATAACGCCGAATTTGGTTTCGGCTTCCGCCTCTCCCTCGACAAACAAGCTGAGTTTGCAGCGGAATTGTTGCAAAATTTGGGGAGTGAAATAGATGAAAACCTTGTCTATTCCATCCTCAAAGCTGAACAAAAATCTGAGGCTGACATTTGGGAACAGCGCGAAAGAATAGAACTGTTGCAGCAGAAGTTAGATGAAATCGTAACTTTCGATCCTAATCTAAAATCCAAAATCCAAAATCTCAAATCCCTTGCAGATTACTTAGTGAGAAAAAGCGTCTGGATTGTTGGCGGTGATGGTTGGGCTTATGACATTGATTTTGGCGGTATAGATCATGTAATTGCTAGTGGTCGCAATGTCAACATCTTGGTGATGGATACAGAAGTGTATTCTAATACAGGCGGTCAATCTTCTAAAGCTACGCCACGAGCCGCAGTTGCTAAATATGCCGCCAGTGGTAAGCCAGGAGGGAAGAAAGACTTAGGGATGATTGCCATGACCTACGGAAATGTCTACGTAGCGAGTGTAGCCCTTGGTGCTAGAGATGAACATACTCTCAAAGCATTTTTGGAAGCAGAGGCTTATGATGGGCCATCAATAATTATTGCTTACAGCCATTGCATCGCCCACGGCATTAACATGACTACCGGGATGAATCACCAAAAAACTCTGGTAGAATCAGGCCGTTGGTTGCTGTATCGGCATAATCCAGAGTTGCTTAAACAGGGTAAAAATCCTTTGCAACTGGATATGCGATCGCCTACGCAATCTGTAGAACATTCGATGTATCAAGAAAATCGCTTCAAAATGCTCACTAAGAGCAAACCAGACGTAGCCAAGCACTTGTTAGAACAAGCGCAAGCTGAGGTAGATGCACGTTGGCAGATGTACCAATATCTGGCAAAGCGTGATATTCCCACAGCATAAGAGGCAAGGGGGCCGGGAGCCGGCGCACAGGGCAGGGAGC
>NZ_JAAGOG010000125.1:0-25475 GCF_010747425.1 Nostoc sp. UIC 10630 | reverse complement strand
TGATAATACTGGCAACATCTCTGTTACTTTTGAAGTCATAAAATATGCTAACAAGTTTTTCTGCACATCTTTTCAGCTTCATAATTCTACGAAAAATAGCACATACTGATATCTACCAAAATGAATAAAATTATTTATATCAGCGTGTAGATTTACTTAAAATATCTTTTATGAGAATGTCATATAGATTTTTATATTTACTTAATTGTTGTAATATTTGTATCTGATAGCAAGCAGCATCTTGAGTGATAAAATTGCCCAATAAATATGGATTTCCTTTAGCCAATGCGTTGTTGTGGAAGAAATAAATTTACTATTTACTAAGTGTATTGAGATATTGTGGGAAACAAAAGATGCAGATGATAAAAGTGAAACTACGGGATAAGAGCAAGAATACGTTGAATTTTAAAGAGAAATATTACCTTACCATTTATGCCATCCGGTATATGTGCGCGAACCGCAGTAGCGATTAACTTAAATATTAGGAAAATGCGCGAATTGGCTGGGTTTAAGCTAAAGGGAATCAATAAAAGCCCTTTGGCTTACTTTTTGAGCAATGGTATTTACGTAAAGTCTCACTGCCTGCGTTTTTCAGCCTTGGGAGTTTTTAACAAGCTCACTAAGCTTTTATGCTGCCGTGTTCAGGCAAAATCTCTAGTAGAAATCAACCTGTATTAGGAAGTGGGCGATGCACATTGGATTTCTCAACCCTCAAGGCAATTTTGATTCAAACAATAGTCACATAACCAAACACCCAGATTTTGGGGGTCAACTGATCTACGTTAAGCAAGTCGCCATAGCCTTAGCCGAAAAGGGACACAAAGTTGATATTCTCACCCGTCAAATTATTGACCCGGAATGGCCAGAGTTTGCCCAAGCGTTTGACACTTATCCAGGAATCGATAATGTCCGTGTTATCCGCTTACCAGCTGGGCCAAAAGAATTTCTCCCCAAAGAGTT
The DNA here is from genome assembly GCF_010747425.1 of Nostoc sp. UIC 10630. Classification (NCBI taxonomy): domain Bacteria; kingdom Bacillati; phylum Cyanobacteriota; class Cyanophyceae; order Nostocales; family Nostocaceae; genus Nostoc; species Nostoc sp. UIC 10630. The sequence continues at coordinate 24,515 of NZ_JAAGOG010000125.1, read as the reverse complement.
GTTATGGACTCATCTGATTAGTGATTGGGTACCCAACATCTTGAAATTTTATCAACAGCAAGGTGGCTTACCCGATGCTATGACTGCTCACTATGCCGATGGAGGGCTGTGTGGCGTTCTAATTGAAGAGGATACAGGCATACCTTTTACCTTTACTGCTCATTCTCTCGGTGCCCAAAAGATGGACAAGCTGGAAGTCACTTCAGAGAACTTGTTAGAAATAGATGAGCAATTCCATTTTAAATATCGCATCCTAGCCGAACGCTTGAGCATGAATCGCTCGGTCGTTAATATCACCAGTACACGACAAGAACGCTTTCAGCAGTATTCTCATCGAGTCTATAGGAGTGCAGTGGATGTAGACAACGACAATCGTTTTGCAGTGATTCCACCGGGAGCAGATTTCTCGATTTTCGGTGCAAAGGCACGTTCCGAAAATGAGAAGGCGACTGAAGAGTTCATTCAGGAGCGATTGGCACGGGACATTGCAGAGCCACGTCGAGATTTGCCCGTTATCGTAGCATCCAGTCGATTAGAGCCTAAAAAAAACATATTAGGGCTAGTGCAAGCCTTCGCAATCAGTCCAACACTTCAGGAACGAGCTAACTTGATGTTACTTACAGGGGGACTGGACGATCCCTTACGAGAAGAGGCTAGTGACAGTATAGCTGAAGAGGTATTAGCCCCCATTCGAGAGGTGGTCAAGGAAAACGACTTGTGGGGCAAGATTAGTGCATTTGGCTTGTTAGATCAGTCTCAAGAGTCACTGGCAGCAGCCTATCGGTTTATGGTTAAACGCCGCTCGGTATTTGCGCTGACAGCACTTTACGAACCCTTTGGACTTGCTCCTTTAGAAGCAGCAGTTGCAGGTTTACCAGTGGTAGCAACTAAGAACGGTGGCCCTAGCGAAAGCTTGCGACAGGGAAATAAGGAATATGGCATACTCGTAGATCCAGAAGATCCTGCTGATATTGCACGAGGCTTGGAGCGGGTGCTATGTGATGCTCAGGAGTGGGACTATTTTGCCCAAGCTGGTCAGCAACGGGTGCTGAAGACGTACAGTTGGGAATCTACTGCTGAAAACTACCTGACTTTGCTTGAGCAGATTCTGTCTTTACCGGAAACCTGCCCTCGTGCTGAACTCCTGCCCATCCATCCCTATTTTGGTAATCCAGAATCGCAGACCGATGTTTCTTTGGAAGAATTAAGCGACCTCTACTTTGGAACCAATCAAAAGGCACTAAGCACACCTAGCACTTGAAAAAGTTTGGTAGTTCTGAACCCAATACTTCTCGCTTTGTGCATTTTTAACTCGGAATCGGGTGTGGGTTAAAGGTTTTTATGCCTAACCCAAGCGTATTGGTTTATATCTCCAACAAGTTAACTTTGAGTTTGAGCCAGAATTGGTAAACTAATGACAAATTCTGTTCCTTCACCTGGGGTAGAATTTACATTTAGAGTGCCACTGTGTTTTTCTATAACAATAGAATGAGCGATCGCTAATCCTAATCCCGTTCCTTTACCAACACCTTTAGTAGTAAACAAATGCTCAAATATTTTCTCTTTGACTGACTCGCTCATCCCCACCCCATTATCAGCAATCTTTACTTCAACCTGTTGATATTTTAAGGAGGTAGTAATTGTAATTCGATTCGGATTAGCTTTAATATCCTCAAATGTCCGATCTGTATTTGATTCATCCAAGGCATCAATAGAATTCGCTAAGATATTCATAAATACTTGGTTTAATTGTCCCGGAAAGCATTCAACTGGCGGCAAGTTACTGTAGTTAATCACTACCTCAATTGCTGGACGATGATCATTAGCTTTGAGACGATGTTTTAAAATTAGAATTGTACTATCAATTCCTTCATGAATATTAAATGGAACTTTGTAATCTCTATCGGCACGAGAAAAAGTTCGGAGGCTCGTACTAATATTTTCTAGCCTTTCACAGGCCATAGTCATCGAATCAATTATCTTGGATAAGTCTTCTAATGTATAATCCAAATCAATTTCTTCAGCATGGTTGATGATTTCTTCCCCCGGCTCGGAAAACTTTTCTTGATACAGTTTTAAGTGTTCAAAAATATCAACGAAGGTGGGTTTCGCTTGTTTGAGACTGGCAGCAATAAAGCCCAAAGGATTATTCATTTCGTGAGCCACCCCAGCCACTAAGTTACCCAATGCAGACATTTTTTCGCTTTGGACGATTTGTAATTGAGCTTGTTGCAAATCTTGTAAAGCTTGGCCGGCTTGCTGATAAAGTTGGGCATTTTCTAAGGCAATTGCTGCTTGGGAAGATAGTAGGTTAATTACCTGTAACCGATTAGTAGTAAATACCCCTTGATTCAGTTTATTTTCTAGGTAGAGAATCCCCACCAAATGACCTTGGTTAATAATGGGCGTGCATAATATACTTTGAGGTTGATGTAAGAGCATATATTCCCCAATGACACCGGGAATATTTGTTTTGCAATTATCTATGATGACAGTTTCTTGAGTATTTATAACGTAATTGATCAGTTTTATCGGAACATCTTGACTAGCGTCTAGTAGTTGTGAATCAAGAATGGTTTTGACATCAGTCTGAGAATTTGACTGTTGATCGATAAAGGTAATTGCCCGCACTTGCCAAATATCTTCTTGAGGAAGAATTAATACAGATGTTTTTGCACCTGAATTTTCTAGGATAATGCGGGTGAGGCTGCTGATGAGTACATCTAATTCGATACAACTAGAGATAGTTTGAGCGGCTTTGAGAATGCAGGTTAAATCTAGAGTATCAGAAATATTAGTACTGCTGGTAGCATAAGTAGATGTACCGACAATAGTGGATATGCTATCTAAGGGATTAAAGTAGAATTCTTGCTGTTGCAAAATGGGTTTGAGTAATTTGGGATAGCGTTTTTCTAAGTCATCAGTTTTGGCTTTTGCTCCCCAATGGGCATAGCAGTAATATGCCTGTTGCAGATATCCTTCTGCGGCTTTTTCTTTACCCCATTCTAGGTAAAATTTGGCAGCAAGCTCGTTAGCGATCGCTGTTTCCTGAACATAGTCATTGGCGATCGCTTCTTGGATAGCTATTTCATAATAATCTGCGGCTTGTACGCGATCGCCAGTTACACGAGCTTGTTCAGCCAAAACTAAATTGTACTTATGCTGATAATTGACTGGCGCATGATTTGCCCATTCTTGCATTTTTGCTTGGTTTTCAGCTACTTTTTGGAGATAAAGCTGTTGCTGTGCTTCATTTGCTTGAGAACAAAGAGCTAACAAACTCAAAGATTGATAGAAATTTCGCAAAGGAACAATTAATAAGCCTGCTGCTCCCTGCTCATATTGCTCAAATTTTTGGGAATATTCCCAAGCAGACTCGTATTCGCCAAAAAGATAAGCTAGAAGGGTTTTTGCTAGATAGACATAACAAATACCATTTATATTGTTAGTTGCAATCAAAGTTGGTAACATCTCTTCTTCGTGAAAGTGTTTACCAATTAAGCAGCAGGGATTAACCGCTTCTCCTTGTAAATTTAAAACTGTCTGCCTCCAGATATTTCCCCAAACTAGAGATACCTCTTGTTTAATTTGCTGCATTAGATCGCAATATTTATTTGCCTCCAGCACCGCATTTTCTAAATTTTCTCCACTCCAAAAGAGAAACTGACTGTAGCAATTAGCACAATAACCAACATATTCTAAATTTCCAGTTTCTAACCCACTTTGTAACCCATCTAAAAACAAACCTAATGTGGATTTAATTGAATCTTTCCAGTGTTTAATAAATAGGCTGAATGTGAGATAAACTCTACTTTTAAGTTCTTTATTTTGAAAATTATCTAAAAGTTGTATTGCCAGTTTACCAAAGCTATATCCATCTTCAATTGCACCAATACTGCACAAAAATAATCCATAGAGACTGTAAGCTACAGCAGCCTGTGGTGAGTTGCCAGATTGAATACAAATTTTGATCATTGTAAAAATCTTGAGTGGCAGCAACATCGGTTTGGCTATATAAACCGGAGCAAATAAACCCGATAAAATGCGAAGTGCAACTAATTTTTTGGGATCGGTTATTTCTGGCATATCTGCCAATGCTGCAATTGATTGATGAATCAACATTTGTTGCAACTGGTCATATTCATCAAAAATCATTTGAGTGTTACCATCTTCAGGTAAGGTCAAATCTAGTAATTGGAGTGCTTCTCTGCCTGTGGCTATTGCTTCATTGAATTTATTTTGTGCTGTATAAGATTGGATTTGAATCTCATAAGTACGAACTTTTTCTATTGGAGATTTAGCATTTTTAAGGATAATCTTTACTAATGATTTTGATGACTCAAAGTTTGTATTCAGATATTCTGCTTCAGCCGCAGATTCGTAAATAGCAAGGGTCAAATCGTAGCTACTTTGCCAAGCATTTATCGGTAATAGAAGCATTGCAACTTTTAGATACTCTACTGCTGTTGCATAGGCAGTTGAATTTTTGGCTTTACAACCAGCTATTAGATTTAATCGGACCAGATTTTCTCGTTCACCAGGTTCTTCCAACAACTCCAATCCGTAATTGAATTGGTTAACGATCGCAAAAATCCCTTCCTCTTGCTGATGCAAAGGTGTATTTTCCAACAACAATCGCCCAATTTGCAGGTGTGTTGACTGTTTTTGTGCTTCTGGAATAAGTGAATAAGCAGCTTGCTGGACGCGATCGTGTAAAAATTTATATACAACCATCTCAGAATGTTCTTGAGTAGCTGCTTGATTTTCTGAACCAAGAAAAAACTTATAAACCTCACTTTGCGGCAAAATCAACCCTTCTTGCAAAGCCTTCCACAAACAATCTGCGGTTTCTACTTCCGATTGTTTGGAAACAATCGCTAATGTTTTTAAATCGAATTGATTCCCAATACAAGCAGCTAGCTTCAATTGCTGTTGAGTTGTTTCTGGTAGTCTTCGTAATTGAAAGACCATAAACTCAACAACATCATCTGCTAAAGTTTGCTGATTTATTTGGGAAATATCGCATTGCCAGCATCCCTCTAGAAAATTAAATTTAATTAGTTGGTCTTGATGCAATGATTTGAGAATCTGAGTCGCAAAAAATGGATTACCTTGAGCTTTACGATCGACCAATTGCGAAAGAGATAATGCCACATTTTCTGCACAATTTAACGTATCTGCTACAAGTTGATTCAATTGTAATTGGTTTAGTGGTTTCAGGGTAAGGCTATTTACAGTTACACTTGTTTTGCGAATTTCATCCAACATCACCATTAACGGATGTGCTGGAAATACTTCATTGTCTCGATATGCACCAATTAACAACAAATATCCCTGATTAGCTTCATTTGTTAATAATTGTATTAGTTTCAATGAAGCCGAATCTACCCACTGCAAATCATCTAAAAATATTACTAAAGGATGGTCTTTAGTTGTAAATACTTGGAGAAATTTCTGAAATAATAAATTAAATCGGTTTTGGGCAGCATTACCTGATAACTCTGGTGCAGGGGGTTGTTTGCCAATAATTCTTTCTAATTCAGGAATTACTTCAATAATTACTTGACCATCTTCACCTAATGCTTGAACAATTTTATTTTTCCATTCTTCTATTTTAATACTGCTTTCTGCTAGTAACTGATCCATAAAATTACGGAAAGCTTGAACAAATGCCGAGAAAGGAATATTCCGATTAAATTGGTCAAATTTACCTTTGATAAAATAACCGCGTTGACGAACAATAGGTTTATGAACTTCGTTAACAACCGCAGTTTTACCAATTCCAGAAAATCCAGCTACCAATGTTATTTCTGTTGCACCCAGGCTGACATTTTCAAATGCTTTTAGTAGGGTTTTTATTTCTAATTCCCGTCCATAGAGTTTATCAGGAATAATAAATCTATCGCACACATCCCGTTGGGCAATTTTGAAACTTTCAATTTTACCTGTTTTATTTAGTTGACCCAAACTCATTTCTAAATCATACTTTAATCCTAATACGCTTTGATAGCGGTCTTCAGCATTTTTTGCCATCAACTTGCTAACTATCTCCGAGATGACAATCGGAATTTGTAAGTTAATTTTATGTATTGAAGAGGCTATTTTAGCGATATGAGAATGCACCAACTCCATTGGATCATTTGATTGAAAAGGTAACTCACCTGTGAGTAACTCGTAAAAAGTTACACCGAGTGAATAAAAATCCGTTCGGTAGTCAATCCCTCGATTCATTCTCCCTGTTTGTTCTGGAGAAATATAAGCTAGTGTTCCTTCTAATACGTTGGGACTAATTAGGGTTAGTGTTTCCCTTGGTAATAGAGAGGCAATACTAAAGTCGATTAATTTAACTTTTTTGGAATGAGGATTAATTAAAATATTGCTCGGTTTTATGTCTTTATGAATGATGCGCTCAGTATAGAGTATCTCTAAGGTATTACACAGTGCGATCGCTATTTGTAAAAACTCTTGCAAAGACCCCAAGTTTCGCGTCTGATTACGAGTAAAATAATCTTTGAGAGAAATGCCACCAAAATCCTCCATCACCAACACATAGCCATTTTGATATGCTTCCAGGCTGTAAGTTTGGACGATTAAGGATGAGTTGAGATTTTTGCCAATGGTGTACTGATTGCGAAACTGTACCAGTTCATTAAAGGTGGGATATGAATTTTTCAGTAGTTTGATCGCTACAGGTAATGAGTCACTTTCTCGATACCCACGATAAACTATGGTTCTCGCACCATTGTAGATTTCTTCAATGACTTGATATTTGGGAATGCTAACCTGAGTGCTGAACATACTGCTAAATTCTAGTGATTTCTTAGTATATTGTTCCCAAATTAGTAACGTTACATTAATCTTAATTGCTAAAGATTCAGTGGCTTAACATTAGATTTATAATTCCTAGGCTGTTGATAAGATTTGGTGAAAACCCAATTTCTACAGACGTTGTTTCTAATGTGTAGTCTTAGAGACAAAATTTTCAAACATCAAATGCAGACATAAGAGAGCAAACTACTAGCACCTGCTGAAATTTTTAGATAAGTTTCGTAGTCTGACTAGTAGTTCATGTCATTATTTCTGAAATGTTAAGGTGTTCAGATCCCGACTTCTTAAAGAAGTCGGGGATCTAGCATCCCCGCAAAATTAATGCGATAGACCACTATGATTGATGAGAAGGAGCGGTAATTTATTACCCCGCCTGCTGTTATTGAACTGATATTTAAAGAGAGTTATGTTGTAAGCAGCCCTCAATTACCTTTTTCTGGAATTACCGCATAAGCATCAATTTCAAACAACATTCCATCAAGTGCAAGCCTGGGAACGGGGATAAGAGTATTTGCTGGTGGTTTATATCCCCAGAAATTACTAATTTCACGTCCTAATGGAATCAATTTACTTTGGTTGTAATCTGCTATAAGAATAGTAGTTTTTGCTACATCTTGTGGTTGGGCACCAACCGCTTGTAAAGCAAAACGAAGGTTTTTAAAAGCCTGTACTAACTGCTTTTCAAAGTCATCGGAAACAAGATTTCCTTGTAAGTCGGAACCAAATTGACCAGAAATATAGACGGTTCTAGTCCTTGGAGGCGTAACAGCTATATGACTATAGCCATTTCGGGTTGCATCATATAATGTTGGTGGGTTCACCAATTTCAACTCTTTATTTTCTTGAGCCCCCACTTCCTTTTGGGTTCCCACCATAAAGGCGGTAGTTATCCCGCTACCTCCAAGCCACAAAAGTGCATTTCGTCGTGATAAGTTTGCTACTAGTGAATTTACAGCACTGGTAATACGTCGAGTCATTAAAGCTCCCTAAATATGAGTTCTGTATTTTTGCTCATACTGAGTTCTATTATCTACCGATTTGAAGTAAAAAGCACTAGTTAAGATGGCTGTTTCGGAGCGAACAGTCAGCGCTAAACCTACTGACTGCTTCGGCAAACTGCTGGTTTTGTTCCATCAATGCCATGTGTCCGCCTGGTTTGAGGGTGACTCTTTCAGAGTAAGGTAATTCTGCTTTCATGCGATCGCTGGCCACAGGTTTAGTCGCTATATCTGAAGCCCCACACATGACCAATACAGGCACGTTAATAGTTGCGAGTGTTTGTGCTTCGTCAAACTTGAACATTGCCAGTGTGCCACGAGCCAGAACACCAGGCGAACCCAATGCTGATAGGAAAGCGGCAAAATTGAGTTGACCGCGTGTTTCAGTACCCGTAAATCCAGATAGTTCTACGCTGATGTACAGCGAACCATTAAAATACGAAAGCCAAGTCATCAACCAAAAAATCGGCCACAGCACGATAGTCAGGTACAATACAGGTTCAAGTATAGGCTTTTGTAATTTACGTACCAGATTGCTAAATATACAGGTTTTAACCGGATTGGTGTAAGTAGTATCCACAAGAATTAAGCCTGCTACTCGACTCCCTAATTGCTCTGGAAACAGCCTACAAAATGTGAGGTTAATCATCCCGCCCATGCTGTGTCCTACCAAAATAACAGGTTTATCCCCTGCTATAGCAACAACAGCTTCTAAGTCACGGGCATATTTTTCTATAGAGTGATCGTTATTTTTCGGTTTAGAGGATTTTCCTAACCCTGGTAGATCCCAAACAATTACTCGGAAGCGATCGCTTAATTGTCGTTTGGCATAATACCATATAGTACTGTTTGGCCCCCAACCATGTGACAAGATAATTGGTTGACCATCTTCAGGTCCAAAAAACTCAACTTGTAACACGCTCCCATCAGGACGTGGCAACCGTTGCACGGTTTTACTACGCATAAACTTGGGTTCCTGATTTCCAGGACGACGCAGCAGTGGCAAACTGATAAAACGGCCGCCAAAAGTCCACAGAACCATTACTAGTCCAGCTACTAAGTAAGAAGTTCCTATAAGTTCTTGTTCGTACCACTCATAGAGAATGTAGATTCCCCCACCAAGTATCCCAACGGATAGCAGTTGAAACAGCAATATAAGTAGAAAATTATGAGGCATGAATATCATGAGCCTAAACCTTGGGATACCTTGTTAACTGCATTGTCTGTTAGGTTCATACCATAGTTAGAATCATCCAACTTTCACTCCTAGGAATGATTTATACAGTGTTGTCAGGATGATAAAAATACTGAGTTAATAACTACTAAGTAACAATCGTAATGATGCTTGGAACAGATTAATTGTGAAAATAAAATATTGACTATAGAAATTCGTTTTGATTTTTGTTCGCGTAGCGTGGCGTAGCCATACTTAACTTGCGCGGGAAGACAATAGGCAATAGGGAAGAAGACTTTTTGAGTTGTACAGAGTTTTTTCACGCAATCAAATATGAGTCCTATATCATACTATTTAAGAGAGTAATTGTAATCCTTTAGTCTGTAATTGCTGCTCAACATACTGCATTTGTTCAATAGTTTCTCCAGTAACGATCGCATAAAGTTCAGTGTAGATTTTTCCGTATTTAACCTTCTCTAAAGCCGATAAAATCATCAAATCTTTGCGATCTAATTCTGGTTTCAAGGTTATGAGGATTGATTCTAATGTCCCCTCCATGCGGTAGCTACTGGAGTATTTAGCTACTTCTTTTCCCAGTCGCAGTAGAGTATGACGCTGTAAGCACAACGGAGTAGAACCATTAACTCGGAAATTGGCATCAATCGCGTAAAATTGTCCGTCTTGGTTTTCCAGCACATCAAAGCCAATCACGCCGAAATATCCCTGTTTGTGGGCATAATCACCAACGTTGGCAATCATTTCAAAGAACTTGCTCATGTCAGTTTTGCCGTAGTCAATCACTCCCCCTAAATAGTTGCCTTCTGGAGTGACGAGTTGTCCGGTAGTGCCAATGAGAGTTATCTCCCCGGCTTTGTTGACATAGAACTGTACGCAGTAATTCTGCACTTCATTCTTGACGAACTCTGAGACAATAATTGTATCAAGCAACTTAATATCAAGATATTTCTTAATTTCTTCAAGGCAGTAGTTTAGATCGCTGGGACTTTTGATGATATAAGTGCCTTCTCCTGAGAGTCCGTGGGACGTTTTAATTAAGTAGGGAAATTGTGGTAACGGAATGTCTGCAATATTGACTTGGTGCAGATTGTAGCTCTTATATTTTGGACATTGCACCCCTAGTTCTTCTAGCGTTACTTTGCTGAGTAAACGGTAATGGGTGTCTGAAGCAACAGCGTGTTTTTCAGGTTTTAGACAATCAAAGGGGAATAGAGTGATGAGTTTATCAAAGCGTTCGCCCTTGGCGTTGGCACAGCCATCGCTGTGGCTGAGATCGTCTAGATAAGTAGAGCCATCCATCATCTCAATATTGGAGTACTTGAATCCCAAATGCCCTTGCCAGTATTCAAGCAGGGGCTTTGGTGGCGGAATAATCACAATTCCGGGAAGGCGATCGCCTAAGACAGCCAGATTTTTCCAAGGTTCTTTCTGACAAATCTTGTCGAAGGAGGTTTTGCTGGCTTCACTACTGCCATCTTGAATAAAATATTTTTTCCGGTTGGGATAAGCAGCCCAACTCGCAGTTGCAGGATAATTTAAGATAAATCCATAAGATCCATCTGTGATATCTTGAGTAAACAAATCAGAAAGAGAATTGCCTTGAAAGTATTGAAAGTTATATTTTGAGTTCATTAATTCCCCCGATAAATTGCATTCATTTGTGAATGCGGTTGCTTATATAAAACAAGTTTATTAGATTTATAAATAAAACCAATTTTAAAAAAGCTCATGCTTGAGCAAATTCTGGTGTAATTAATCTATCTGCTGGATTACTTGGCTCAGAAAGCTATTGCAGTTGTTATGACTAGCTTTGAGTTACTGAAAATTGCCATATTTTTTGCATAATAAAAATAGTTATTTATAGTTTATGTATCAGTTATATATATATTGTTTATAGTCTTTTTTATTTTTGATTTAATCTACCAAGAGAAATAATAAATTTAGCTAGATAAATCCATCAAAAGAAAGCTCATCTAAAATGGTTTATAGACCAAAGATAATGCAGTGAACTAAATAGCCTTTACGATAAAAAACGTAATATTCCATATTCTTCGTTTCACAAATAGGAAATAAACAGTGTTACCAAAAAAGACCACCGCTAGGAATCAAACTCAACGCTGGACATTTGCTCAACTTTTTGGACTGGTAAAACGTAATCCCCTGATGATTTCGCAGTGGGTGATCCTCTGGGTAGCTGTGGGTACTGCTGGTGGTCTATTCGCTGCGTTTTACTGGAATGTTTTAGAATTTTTAACTCACCATCTGCAACGATTTGAAGGTTTTAGCCTCCTGATAGTGATGCCACTGGCTGGTTTAGTTATCGGGCTGGTGATTCATTTCCTGGGAAATCCCGGTGAAATCGCCGTAATTGTTGATAATATCCATTTTCGTGGCGGACGTTTAGATGTTCGTAAAAATCCTTCAATGATTCTTGCTTCTCTAATCAGCATATCGGCAGGCGGTAGTGCTGGGCCAGAAGCGCCACTAGTACAAGTAACAGGTTCTTTTGGTACTTGGGTTGCCGATCGCCTAAAACTCCAGGGTGAAGACCTCAGAACTTTGAGTTTAGCGGCGATGGCGGCTGGCTTCACAGCTTTGTTTGGCGCACCTCTTGGCGGGGCAATGTTCGCGTTGGAGATTTTGCACCATGAGCATATTGTGGAATATTACGAAGCCTTGATGCCAGCCATTGTTTCAAGTTGCGCGAGTTATCTGGTATTTGCAGCAATTACACATTTGGGAATTGCACCCACTTGGCATTTTCCCCAGTACCACCTAGAAAAAATTGATGATTTTGCGATCGCGATCGTATTCGGAATCATTGGGGCGGTGGCGGGATGGATTTTTATGAGCATTTTTCGGGGTTGCGATTACTTGTTTGCTAGAATTCCGGGCCCTATTTATGTACGCACAACATTAGCAGGATTTGGGCTTGGCAGTTTAGCAGCTTTATTACCCCTAACCCGTTATTTTGGACATGAAGAATTAGAGCCAGTCCTCACCACTAGCTTTGGTGCTATTTTTCTCTTAACTCTTGCTCTTGGTAAAATGGCAGCCATTAGCATTACGGTAACAGGTGGGTGGCGCGGTGGATTCATTATCCCCCTGTTTTTCACTGGTGCTTGTATTGGTAAAGCAGTAGCAGTGTTAATTCCGGGGCTTAATCCCGCCCTTGCCATGATTTGTACAATGGCGGCCGTCAATGCAGCCGTAACGCGCACACCTATAAGTACAACTCTGCTGCTGTCAAAACTGACTAACTTAAGTCCTTTTACACCAATCCTTTTTGCCAGTTTGATTGGATTTTTTCTCTCGCCCAAAGTTCCTCTGATTGCATCTCAACTGAAGTCCCGGAGAGAAGCTACTGAATGAAAGGTTAGCTAGGGGTATTGGGTTAATTTAAGTAGGTTGGCGAAACTAAAGTTAACCGGCTAAGGCTGTCATTTGTCCTTTGTCATTGGTCATTAGTAAGGATTTTAAGCCTATTTACGTTTCGTAACATACTTAGTTTTTTCACACTAACTTATTTACCTGCAAAAGTGCGATCGCCTTTTGATTTTCCTCGTGAACGCCTGATTTTTAGGATGGCGATCGCTTCTTGCCTGTAACTTCGACTCTTTTGTTTACCAAAACTGTATTACTGACCCAGGAATAATTTAGCCTAGTTTGTACCTATTCCTCTTGCCATTATTGCTGCTAATAAAGGAATTAGGGTAAAACCAACCAATTCAATTCTAATGAGCCAGATGAGACGATTTAGTTTTAGTAATTCTAGCTTGGGTGCTTGCCCCTGTCGCAGACTTTTCACCCAACCAATGAAAGAAATAGTGGGATAGAGAGATAGCAAACCCACCACGATGAAAACCACAATTTTGGCGTAAAAAACTGGGTTGCTTAAATAGTAAACCGTGCCTTTACCAAAGTAGATAACACGCAAAATGCCTGTGACAAGAACGACAGTTGCTGATATACCATATACTGCATCAGCTATGACAATCTTCCAAGCCTCATTTAAACTCAATTCTTTTTTTAAATTCAATGCTTCTGATACCAGAGCGCCAAAACACAACATGAAGCTTAAATAATGTAAGTACGCAACTATGGCACTTATCCACATATTATTTTTAGTTTTTGCTAGTTTACTGTTTTGATATTGCTTTTGATGCGAAAACTTTCATCATCAAGCTCAAATTAGCACTAAGACAACTAGCTAAAAAGTGACCAATAATTCAGATTTTCATTGACTACGAACCCACAATCATTAACAGGGGTTATTACTGCATTCCCTGGTGATTCCAGCTTCGAATTTCAAAAATTAGCTGGCATCGGCTTTGTTGTGGCCAACGTTAAAAAGTTTGATGGTATAGATGAATATAGGAATAATCGAGTCTTACTGTAACGGGTTTTTAGAAATTGTACCAGAGAGCGATTATTGGCAGATTGTAGCTATACATATCAATGGCCACGCCTACTGCCCTACTCCTCGGCTTTATCGTTCAGAAAAAGTGGCATTGGCAAAAGCTGCACAAATTTATGATTGGCTAGCTGATCGCGAAGGAAAAATTAGTGATGGGGCTTGTAATTGTTCTGAGTTGAAACTCATCTTATGGAAGCAAACGAAAGTATCTTAATTACCGAAGAAAGGCAGAGGGCAGGAGGAAGAAAATATATTTTTTGCCCTCTGCCAAACGGGTTTAAAGCCCCTAAATTTATTTATGAATAAAGGTAAAAAAATGTATGTATTTTGAGACGCGTAGCGCAAAAAATACAGCGTCCATTATAAATCCCCTAAATTTATTTATGGGGATTACCTCCTGCCTCCAGCCTTCGTCCTCCTGCCTCCTTACCCTTGCGATCCAGAATTTCACTTTAAATTAGTCTGAGTGGCGATTTTCTCCAAAGTAGGGAGTACCTAAAGCTTTAGGAGGTGTAGATTTTCCCGCTAATCCTACTAATGCCAATAAAGCGATCGCATAAGGTAGCATGACTAAAAATTGGTAAGGTATATTTGCCCCTAATGCCTGAATTCGCAGTTGTAAAGCTTCTGTAGCCCCAAATAGCAAACAAGCCAAAGCACTACCTACAGGATGCCATCTGCCAAAAATTAATGCTGCGATCGCAATAAATCCCTTACCAGCACTCATCCCCTCGGCAAAAAATCTTACCTGTACCAGAGTTAAATAAGCACCTCCTAAACTCGCAAGACAGCCACTAATTGCCACTGCGATATAACGGATATTTTGTACCGAAATTCCAGCCGTGTCAGCAGCTTTCGGAGATTCTCCCACTGCCCGCAATGTCAGCCCAAAGCTAGTTTTAAATAAAATATATGTAGTTAAAATAACTAAGATAAATAGTAAATATACTAAAAAATCTGACTGAAATAGTAGCGGCCCGATTAGGGGAATATTGGCTAAACCAGGAATTATAATTGTCCCAATTCCAGGTAACTGCTGTGTACTACTGCCACTAAACACTAACCGGGCTAAAAACGATGTTAATCCAGCTGCAACAAGATTAATTGCTAGCCCAGACACCAATTGATCGACACGCAAAGTTACACACAAAACAGCATGGAGTAGTCCGACTAATCCCCCAACAATCAAGGAAGCAAGGATACCAAGCCAGGGATTACCAGTGTAGAAAGTAGCCGCAGCACTAGTAAAAGCACCTGTAAGCAACATTCCTTCTAAAGCGATATTTAACACCCCGGATCGTTCCGAGTACAATCCTCCAAGGGCTGCAAATGCTAGGGGTACGGCTAGACGTAAAGTAGCTATTAAGTAATCAGAGAAGAAGTTTAGATTATTCATAGAGTTATTTTTTAACGCAGAGGTTCGCAGAGGGAAGCGCAAAGTATCGCAGAGTTTTCTCCGTGTTCCTCTGCGTTAAACCTTTGCGCCCCTTTGCGTTTTTACTCTTATTTCTCTTTCGACTGCGAAACTGATAGCAATAAATAACACCATAAACCCCTGAATTGCGTAAACCACTGTTACCGGCACACCTGCACTACGCTGCATCACATTTGCACCACTGCGAAGCGCTGCGAAAAACAAAGAAGTTAAAACTACACCGACAACACTACCACGACTTAAAAAAGCGATCGCAATGACATCAAATCCATAACCTGGTGAAACTTGTTCAAATAGCCGATATTTCAACCCCATCACCTCACAACTTCCAGCTAACCCAGCTAAACCACCCGCAGCAGCCATCACCAACATAATGGTACGTTCAACAGATATGTGGGCATAACGGGCGGCAATCGGGTTAAATCCCACTGCTGTAATTTGATAACCTAGTGGCGATCGCACTAACAATACCCATAAAATAGCTGCGGCAATTAAAGCTAATAAAATCCCAGCATGGGCGAGGCTTTGCGGTAATATAATCGGTAAACGCGATGTTTTAGCAATTAATGGCGAATAAGGGCTAGGCGCACCTGCTGCCATTAATGGATTTTGGACGAGGTAGCTAACTAAATTCACTGCAATATAGTTGAGCAACAATGTAGTAATTACCTCATTCACTCCGCGTATGGCTTTGAGATAACCAGGAATCCAACCCCAAACTGCACCAAAAACAAATCCTGCTAAAAGTGCTAAAGGGATATGAATCACCGCAGGTAATCCTTGCACATATAACCCAATTAAAGTACTTCCCAACGCACCTAGATAAATTTGTCCTTCACCACCGATATTAAATTGCCCAGCCCGCAACGCCACTAATACGCCTAAACTAGCGAATAATAGCGGTGTCATTTTGGTGAGAGTGTTACCAAATCCAAAGTAGGTAGAAAGAGATTCTTGAAATAAGATACTGTATGCGGTGATGGGATTTGCCCCAGCAATTAGCATCAGGATAGCACCGACGATGAGGGCGGAGGCAATCGCAATTAGCGGTGATAGTAGGGGTAGCAATCTAGGATGAATCCGATTAATTAGTGTCAGCACGAGCCTAACCCAATAGAACGCTTGCACTGAGGCATAACTGGGAATTTATGTGGTGGTGTTTCCAGCTTGAAAAATCTGCTCGGCGGTTAAATTCAATTCCGGCAAAGTAGGTGAGATAATGCGTTGTTTACCGCCGCAGGCATCGCTCCCACGGAACTGTCTGACTTGGTATTCGCCCTCAACTAGTGAATAAATCGATATTGTAGGCTCTTTGGAATTGCCAATGAACGATTTGCCTGCCAGAGCTAGGTAATCTACAATCCAATACTCTAGAATACCAACTTCTTCATACACGCCACGCTTAGTGTAATAGTCAGTACGCCAATTGGTACTAACTACCTCAATCACCAGAGGAATTGATGCAGCCTGAGTAACAGTAGATTCCTTTTTCCACAAAGGTTCATTTACCAGATTGGAGCGATTGATTATTAATACATCTGGAGAATAACCGGATTCATTTTCAGGTGGTTTTACGAGTGCTGTTTTTGGTATGAAGTAAGGAAGTTTAAGCCGATCGTATTCGATTGGAATTTTTGTAGCTAAAAATCCTCTGATCTCTTCATGATCGCCTAATGGTTGTGTCATTTCTACAATTACTCCATCATGCAGTTCATATCGCCCCCCGTCAGGTTTCCACTGTACAAATTCTTCAAAGGTTACTAGCTTGGTTTTAGGTAAAGCTTGAGTCATAGAGTCACCTTTATGAATTTTTTCTGTTTTTATTGTTAATTGTCTACTGATTTAGATTTTCGTTTAGTAAATTTATCAAGAAAATCCCCCAGCCATCAACAAACCAATTTCTTCCACCTTCGCTGTAGCGGCATCCAAAATAGCCACAAACTCACCTCTGTAGATTACTGCAATGCGATCGCTCATTGCCATCACTTCTTCTAACTCAGTAGAAATATACAAAATTGCCGCACCGCGATCGCGTTCTGTTAAGATTCGAGATTGGACGGCTACTGTCGCCCCGACATCTAATCCCCTTGTGGGTTGCATAGCGATAATTAAAGCTGGTGTTTGCGCCAGTTCTCGCGCTAACACCACTTTTTGTTGATTTCCTCCCGAAAGCTGACTTACCAAGATATCTTTCCCACTCGCCCGAATGTCAAACTCTTGCATTGCAGCTTGGGCACGATTAGCGATCGCTTCTGGTTGTAACAAAAAACGGCGACAAAATGGCAGATATTTAAAAGCTTTTAAAATCAAATTTTGGGCGATGCTAAATTGCAACACCAATCCCATTGTCTGCCTATCTTCTGGGATGTAGCCCACTAAAGAATTCTTGTGCGTAAACTCAATTTTACCCTGCTTGATAGTCCGCACAAGAGCGATGTCTTCGACGGGCTTTGCCAACGCATCAGCTAATTCTCGCTGTCCATTGCCATCGACACCAGCAATTCCTAAAATTTCTCCCGCCCGCAGTTCAAAAGAGACATTATTTACAGCAAGAATATTTCTTTCATCAGCAACTTGTAAATTTTGCACCGATAGGATGATTTCTCCTGGTAATGTCGGACTTTTATTTAACTGTAAAGCTACTTCCCATCCTACCATTAATGTTGCTAACTGCTGAGGTGTTGCCACTTCAGTTGATGTTGTTCCTACTACCTTTCCCTGGCGCAAAACTGTGACTGAATCACAGAGATTCATTACCTCTTCTAATTTATGACTGATAAAAATGATTGTGTTGCCTGCGGCTGCTAATTGGCGCAAGATAGCAATTAATGATTCTACTTCTGGCGGTGTCAAAACTGCTGTAGGTTCATCAAGAATCAACAACTTTGCTCGACGGTAGAGAACTTTGAGAATTTCTACCCGTTGTTGTGCCCCAACAGATAAATTTTCAACTTTGGCAGTAGGATCAATTGCTAATCCATAAGCTTGGGATAAAGCGGCGATTTCTTGCTGTTTGGATTGTAGATTTAGCCGCCAAGTTTTCTCTATCCCTAAGATGATATTTTCTGTGACAGTCAATTTCGGCACAAGCATGAAATGTTGGTAAATCATGCCAATCCCTAATTTAATTGCCTCATTTGGTGAAGTAATTTTTATTGGTTGTTCTTGGAGATAAATTTCACCAGCATCAGGTTGATAGAGTCCACTAATAATATTCATTAAAGTACTCTTCCCTGCCCCATTTTCGCCTAGTATTGCATGAATGCTTCCAGATGCCACAGAGAGGTTGATATTGTCGTTAGCAATAAAAGACCCAAAGCGTTTAGTAATATTGTTTAAGCGTAAATAGTTCATATTCACAAAACTGATAGCTCGTAGTGAGGACTTTAGTCCTCCAAATCTGGACTAAAGTCTTCACTACAAAAGGTTTTTAATATAGTCTGCTAAACTTATGTTGTTGCTTTCTTCACACAGCGCGTATCTTTACCAGCTTCTTTGCAGTCTTCAAAAACAATTTTTTTATTAACAATTTCTTGCTTTGCATTCAATACCTTTTGCTTAACCGCTTCCGGTATGATTGCCCCAAATTTCCCTAAAAATAATATATCTGGTCTTTCCAAACCAATTGTATATATTTGTCCTTTGATTTGTTTTTGTTTGGCTAATTCTGCTAGGTAAGCAATGGCTAAATCTAAGCGTTTGACAGCGCTGGTTAAAACAGCTTTTGGTGCAACGTCTAATTGATCATTGGTATTACCAAAAGCATATACTCCTTTTTCACCTGCTGTTTGTAAAACTGCGGCTGAAGCATTATCTAACCATTGATAGATAACATCAGCACCGGAAGAAATTAATGCTAGAGTCGCTTCCTTCGCTTTGGCAACATCATTCCAATCACCTGTAAAAGTAGAAGTAATTTGGATATTTGGTTTAACAGATTTTGCCCCTAATTCAAATCCCCTCAGTTCTCCCTCGGTAGCGGGAAACTTCTCTCCAGCAATATAAGCCAATTTATTAGATTTAGTTACAAAAGCAGCGATAATGCCACATAAATAACTAGCTTGTAGGTGATCTATTCGTAAAGAAGCAATATTCTCACCCTTGAGATTACCATTTACTCCTACAAAAAATGTGTTGGGGAACTGTGAGGCGACTTGTTCAATTGCGGCATCAAATTGTCCGCCATGCGCGAAGATGAGATTGTACCCTTTACGAGCAAAATCTGTTAATACTTCTGTTTGATCTGCTTGTGCTACTTTTTCGACATAGGCAGTTTCTGCACCTAGCTTTTGTTTTGCTAGATTGATTCCTTCATAACCAGATTGATTCCAGCCTTTGTCGGTAATCGTGCCAGGGAGAGCGATCGCTATTTTAAACCCTTCAGTACCACCCGTTGTTGTCGCTGTTGGTGTCGTCGGCTTATTACTGCAAGCTTGTACCACTAAGCTGGTAGCAAACGCGCCTGAACCAAACAAGATAAATTCACGCCGACTAAAGTTTGTTGTCATACCTCGCCTTCAGATAAATAGTTATTTGAGTTATTTCAACACTCTAAAGTCGTAGGTGCTATTTTGGAAACAATTTCTCCCGAATTTCTAAATTCAGCAAAATCATCGCATTACCTTGACTGTTTGAAGACAGCAGTGATTTATACGATATTTTATTACTTATAAAACCACCAGCCAATCGTAAATAACTCATTTGCAGCCCTGAAGAGCCGGGATTACCATTCTGAGTGATTGGCTGATAATCAATACGGTGAATAAATTTTATAATTCATTAACCGTAAAGGGAACTATGGATGGTAAAAACTCTTGAAGAGATGGGGAAAATTCTAATCTTGCTGCATAATCATCTGTTTGTGATACTTCTAATTCAATTGTTTGCTGATTCTCTTCATCAAAGAGCAATTGAATTTGATAATCTGTCCAGAATTTTTCGCCTAGTTCATCTTCTAAATCGAAAAGGAGTTGTTCATCATCACTCCATATATTCGACCAAAGTATTATCCTATTAGCGCGAAAATGATTTTGACCTGTTGTATCTCCAATTACAAAATATGCTTCGACACTTAAATTAAATTCTAACTCATCGACTTCTGCCTCTGTGATGTTACATTTAACCACTATTAAAGTATCTGGGTTAACGTTTACTAGCTCCTCTTGGCGTTTTAATAATTCTTGAAATACGAAATTTGGCAACAACTGGGAACTCTCTTCAAGTGCTTGCTTTTGAGTTTCTGGTGAATAACGAGTTTTTAATTCTTGTGTGATTATATTTAAAATATCTTTACTTACTAAATTGATAACTATCTTTTTATTTGCAGGATTAAGGAAGCATCCTTGATTAAGCTCAATGCGCTTTTTTATTGTCATAGCTTTTTAAAGTACTTTTACTGCGATCGTATCATCTATAAATCAAACTAAAATTTGATCGCATCATTTTAGCCTTAAACTACGCCAACACAATCAAATGCGAACAAGCCTTTTTGATATACCCCAAAGACTTGACACACCCACTAAATATTAAAAGCGATCAAATCCGAGTCAGCAGCCTCACCTTTTCCCTAGATGATAATCTTGATCGCACAAGTCAAACCTTCTTAAAAAACCTTTTTCTCCTAATCCCTCAGAACTCACACCAATAATTAGTAAAGGGGATAGATGACATTCGCTTGTGGCGAAGCACCCATCCCCGAATAGCTGCCCAGATCATTAACCTGGAATCTATAGTCCGGTATCTAATCATCCCAGTATGGTCTGAGATATGTCGATTGTCACTGGGAGAGATACTGATTTAGAAGATATCTACGAAAAGATAGTTACACGTTACTCTTTTTCACGCCTTCCATACCCAACAACGCCGTTCCGTAAGCAGCTTCTGTATACACTGACGCTACTACAGGAATCCGCAAATAACGCGCTCTAATCGTAGTCCAAGTATCATTAGCCGCACCACCGCCAGCAGTATAAACACGGTTTAACTTGTCTGCTCCCATTTGCTGTAATAATTCGTACCCTCGTGCTTCTATGCGGGTAATACTTTCTAACAACCCATGCAAAAATTCCACTGGTTTATCTGGGCGTGGTTCCAAACGTGGGGCTAAATTGGGATCATTAATTGGAAAGCGATCGCCTACCTTCAACAACGGATAATAATCTAACTCGCTGGCAATTGATGGATCAATCTCACGGCTAAGGCTTTCTAATTCAGCATTGCAGAAAAATTGCTGAAGTACTGCACCTCCAGTATTAGAAGCACCCCCAGTCAGCCACAAATCACCCAACCGATGGCTGTAAATTCCATATCTGGCATCTTCTACACGGGTATGACTTAATAACTTTAGTACCAATGTTGAACCCAGTGAAGTCACGGCTTCACCAGGTAATTTTGCCCCACTGGCAAGAAAAGCTGCAATACTATCAGTTGTACCTGCACATACCAGACAATCACGGACAAAACCAAACTTATCCGCAATTTCAGGGCGCAATTCGGCAATGGGAGTCCCAGGAGTTAAAACTTTGGGTAGCTGAATTGGTATTTGCAGTTTTTCTAGCCATTCTGGGTATTTCAACTCTTCCACGTCATAACCCAGCTTTAAAGCATTATGGTAATCGCTAATTCCTAACTGTCCATGTAGGAGAAACCCCAGCCAATCTGCCTGATGCAGAAAATATCTCGCCTCACTAAAAGAGGGTAATTGCCTCATCCACAAAAGTTTGGCTAGGCTGGAGGTGGCACTCAACACAGTATGATTGGGGGGTGCTATACTCCTCAAATGCTCTAGCAGCAATGATCCCCGCGCATCGTTATACATCAGAGGTGCGTCTGTTGGATTGCCAGCAGCATCAACCAGTAAGACGGTGGAAGAAGTACCATTAATGGCGATCGCTTTAATTTTTCGCCGTAATTGGTCAGGTATTTGTTCCAGCAGCACAAACAAAGCCTCCTGCCAAATTTTTGGCGTAACGGTGGCTATTGACTCCTGGAAAGGATATCTCACCTCAGCTTGAATACAATAGGCTTCCTCGTCAATTACCACGCCGCGTGCGCCAGATGTACCGAAGTCGATACCCAAATACAAATTCATAATTTTTATAAATTTTTTTAATAGAGAATAAATAAGGAATACTGACTAATAACTGCTTTTGTTGCATCTTGTAACAAGATATTCCACAATTCTGGCAAAACAAGGAAAAGTAGTAAACGAACTGTTCAAAATCTATTCAGGTTAGGAGGTTTTCAGCCATGCCTATCTTAGATACTCTGTACATCGCTCAGATATCTTCCATCTCAGACACTCAAGTCTACATCGCTCTAGTTGTAGCGCTGATTCCAGGAGTTCTAGCTTGGCGATTAGCCACAGAACTTTACAAATAAGGCTACGATGTGACACAGTTGAAAAGCTAATAATCCTGGCAGTACGGGGTGCAATTTCCTTTCTTCTTTTGGCGTTATGCCATCAGTAGCGAGGAAACTAGCACTTACGTAAGCCAGGTTATTTTTTAACTGGTGCAACACTTGTAGCTATTTCGAAAAAATGAAGTAATATGACAGCTAAATCAAGCATTCAAGAGTACTGAGTGCTGTTAGCGGTAGCGGGGCGTTTAGCCTGTGCTGAGTGCCCAGGAAGAAGTAATGAGTAAAAAGTAGTACTTATGAACCTTCCCACTCTAAGCCGAGGCACTAGCTACTCTGAACTGATTTGATGCTGAGTGTGATTAGTGATTTTTTTACTCAGCACTCATAACTCAGCACTCAGCACTCTTCATAGTTCTTCCCTTCACTAAGCGAGGTTATCTTTTAGCATCATGAACGCGATTCAACCCTCCAGACCACCGTTACAACCTATACAAAAACGCCGGGCCATTCCTCGACCAAAGCGGCATCTTCGTCAACGTTCTTACCAGGTGATGGCAATAGAAAGCACAGCTAAGATAGCGGTTAATCTTGTAGTTACAGCCGTTGCAGCATCTGCTTTAGCACAACTTTTGCCTCATCATTGGTTACAGCAAGAAAAGTTGCGAGAAATTAATACTGAAGTCAAGTTGATGGAAGTACACGTCGATGGTTTACAGGTGGAATTTAGTCGTAACTTCGATCCCCAGCAAACTAAAAGAATTATGCAACAACAAGGATTCCGATTTGCTCCCAATCAGCGTCGGGTCGTGTTGATGAATAAGGATCTTAGAGAAGATGAACAAACAGAGTCATCACCTTAAGCTAAATGGCTAATTTGGGATTATTTAGGTTTCTTGTGATTTTGGCTACGTAAAAACCGGGTGCTAATTTATATTATTGCTAATAAATAATGGTTAATAGCTAATGTTTGAATAGCTATGTAGTTATCATCTATTAGTAAAATTCTATTCAAAATTTAATCAATTATTTTGAATTTTGAATTCTCAGTAAGTAAGTAAGTTGGCGTAAATAATTATCCTTGGGATCAGCCAGGGGACAAGGAGCAGTAAAAAAAGGGCTTGAGCCTTGTTTACTTTTCTTCACGCAATTTGGTTTTATTGTGCCGACTTACTTAGAACTAATCTACCAAATAGGAAGTAGGATGCTCAGGAGATAACAAATCGTTTAGCCAATTTTCGATTTTTAAACGCAAGTGAGAACCAGTGAAGTCCCTAGTTGTTTCGAGAGCAGGCAGTTGGGTGAGGGCACGACGATAATCAGCGATCGCACAATTCCAGTCACCCCAAAGATGGTAAGTTCTGCCGCGTTCAGCCCAGATATGACCTTCTAGTTGACCGAAAAGCTGTGCTAACTCAAAATTCTCAATTGCCTCCTCGTATCGCCCCAATTCACGCCAGGTAATGCCTCGGTTAATCCAAGCCCGAACATAGCCAGGATTCAAATCAATGGCTTGATCGTAGTCGGCAAGTGCTGTTGCTAATTCTCCACAAGCTGCATAGTAATTTGCCCGGTTATTATAAGCACTAGCCAAATAGGGATTGAGTTTCAGGGCGGTGTTATAGTCGTAAAGCGCTTTTTGCCTTTCACCACTTTGGAAATAAATTAGTCCCCGGTTGTTGTAATCAACGGCATTGTGCGGACGGCGGTAAATTAGTTGGCTTAAAAGTGCGATCGCCTCAGCATAGTCACCTTCTTGAGCCGACTTCAAAGCAAAAGAGCGTAAGTAGTTATTCCCTAAAGTAGATGCGCTGCGATCGTTTTTCTTATGATCTTGGACTTTACTTGTATTATTTAAAACACATTTATATTGCTTTCTTTGCTGGTCATCGTCAGCTAAAAATGAGTGAATATTCATCTTTCCCTGCTTGAAATCCCTGCTTTGTAAAATTAAATTCTAGTTTTTGCTCGGTAGTGCTTTTACCACTGTGTCTATTTTTAAGGTATTTAGGGTTACAAAAAAGCCATCTAAAGAGAGAACTTTACCTAGCCGCACAAGAGAAATATACGTCCTAAATAAACAATTGCTCCTCAA
Organism: Nostoc sp. UIC 10630; assembly: GCF_010747425.1. Taxonomy (NCBI): domain Bacteria; kingdom Bacillati; phylum Cyanobacteriota; class Cyanophyceae; order Nostocales; family Nostocaceae; genus Nostoc; species Nostoc sp. UIC 10630. The sequence goes on along the minus strand of NZ_JAAGOG010000125.1, from coordinate 191 downwards.
ACCTAATGATGGATACTTGATCCCAGAGGTCAATTCCAGAAATAGCAGATGTCAATCTCAAAGACTAGTCAGGTAGTGAGAGCGACAAATTGGTAGAATGCCAACAAGACGTTCTTTTAGAGATGAGAAAGAGGGGAGAGGGGCAGAGGGAGATGAGGGAGCAGGGGAAGCAGGGGGAGAAAGAATAAAGA
>NZ_JAAGOG010000479.1:0-729 GCF_010747425.1 Nostoc sp. UIC 10630 | reverse complement strand
CAGTTACGGCAGCAGTCAGACATAACATTACTAATATAGAAATCATTACAGCTACGGTTCTGTTAAAAGCAGCAATCGCGGCTGATAATGCTATTGAACCTACTAATGTTATAGCTATAATTAAAACTCCAGCCGATGCTCCATTAAAAGCTGCTGTACTTTTGATTCCAGTTAAAAATAAAACAGTTATAGTTCCAATTACAATAAATAAGGGTACACCAGTTTCCAATCCTTGACAAAACGTAGTCAAGAAGAAAATAACCAATAAAATAGAAGTGCTTACACCTGTGATTAGATTATCTAAGTTAGAACTTTGAGCTATTAGTGTTACAAGATAATTAGCTATGTATGAAAAAAATCCTAATATTCCCAAAAATAACAATGAGCAAACAGGTAAGTATATAACCCAAAGATTTTGTATGCCTGCTTTAGCATGATAGAAGTTTGCGTCTTTAAGAATTGCCCCACTAAAATCGCAAGAACGAATATCTGCAAAACTAAAGTTTGCTCCTACAAGGTTTTTACCTTTAAATGAACGACCTGTGAGATTCTTGTGAGAATAATCTAGGAGCATGACTACGTTACGAAAAGCAGGATTTACCTTGAATTTGTTTTGATTATCGGCTTGTACGGACTGTAACACAGGAATTTTTACTTGATATGGCGATATTTACAGAGAGCGCCCACAGTAAAATATACCGCACTTAGCCAAAAAGTCTGCACCTGTAA